>NZ_JADPGO010000002.1:0-182671 GCF_015668165.1 Blautia sp. 1001283B150304_161114_C9
TGAGGAGCCGTATGCGGGAAAGCCGCACGTACGGATCTGTGAGGGGCTAAGATTGAGAGGTCTTAGTCTACTCGACTACAGAACTGAATCAAAAGAGCTCGAAGGAGCTCTTTTTCCTTTTTTATAATAGTATCATTATGGTATAATAGAGACATTAAAATCGGAATTTCAGGAGGTGTTTTTATGCCACAAATGAATAAGGGAGGAAAATTTATTTTCGGGAAATCACTCATTCGGACGGATGGAACATTGCGGATTCCACCGCAGGCAATGGAAGAATATCACATTGCAGATGAAGGAAAAGTATATCTTTTTACCGGAAGTAAGATTACCGGTGGCTTCTGCGTCACCCGGAAAGGCCTTTTGCATCCGTCAAAACTTGGTCACATTTTGGACGATACTCCACCGTTGCTTGACTACTCAGCAGGTTCTGGCGAATTTATCAAATACAAGGGGCGTTCCTACTGCTGGGTAGAGATTTCACAGGAGGGGCAAATTCTTCTTACGAAGAAAATGATGGATTTTTTGAAGGTGAGACCCGGAATGGAGCTGCTCTCTATCCGCAGTAGCGACATCGCGTTTACGATGGGAGCTAAAGGACCGCTATTGGAAAAAGCAGAAAACTATGATGGTGAAATTCCGCTTTTTTAAGTGTAACAATTTGAATTTGTGGAGGATAACTATTGTGGATAAAGCAGTTATTTATATACATGGAAAAGGTGGTAATGCTGAAGAAGCTATTCATTACAAACCGCTCTTTAGTAATTGTGATGTGATTGGTCTCGACTATACTGCACAGTTTCCATGGGAAGCAAAAGAAGAATTTCCATTACTTTTTAATTCAATTTATAGAAACTACAAGACTGTTGAAGTAATTGCCAATAGCATTGGAGCGTATTTTGCTATCAATGCCTTATCAAATCAGCAAATAGAGAAAGCATATTTTATTTCGCCCGTTGTAGATATGGAAAGGCTTATTGCTGATATGATGATTTGGGCAAATGTTACAGAGGATGAACTCAAAGAGAAAAAAGAAATTCAGACAACCTTTGGAGAGACTCTTTCATGGGATTATCTTTGCTATGCAAGAGAAAATCCTATTATATGGGAAATCCCAACGCACATTTTGTATGGTGAAAAAGATAATCTTACCGCTTATGGAACGATATTTGAATTTGTACAGAGGACTAATTCAACACTTTCTATTATGAAAAATGGAGAGCATTGGTTTCATACGGATGAACAAATGAAATTTCTTGATGAATGGATAATAAAATCTTCCAAATAAATTCAAGTTTTATTGATTAGGAAATTGGGGAGTTATGCATTTTGTAAAGGGGGATCTATAAATGAAAACGTGTTGTTTGGTATGGGAAATTCCTGTAATAGAGGGAGAACATTATAATCCAATTATGAATGTCATTTATATGCAAAAAGCAAAGAAATTTTTGAATCAACTAAATCGATATTTTCAGGATGAGAATATGGATTGGAAGTGTGTTTTAGACCGTTCAGCATGTACTTATAATGAGATTTTTTCCAGTGAAAATCAAGCAGTTATTTTTGCTCCGGAAGCTAAAACAAGACAATGGTTATATAAAAAAGAAATTCAAGATGAAAGTATTCCAAAATATTATTTGAATTTTGCAGAATATAATGAAGGAAAGTTAGATAAAATAGCAATTTTCTTTATGAATTTAAAAAATGATATACAATAGATTTCCTTGTTATGGAGCAATGATATGTTTTGAAGGTAGAAAAAATTACAGGGAAAAGAAAGAAACCAAAGTAAAAAGCCGATGCGGGACTTTTGAATCCAGTATCGGCTTTATTGATCTTACAGAAGTTTTGAAAAATTTACTTTTAATGGTTCATCAGTGCTTTGATATTTGAGGCTGTGTGGATTTTTTTCGATACAGCAGGAATAACATAAACAATAGAATTACTGGAAAAATAAGTCCGAATCCCATGCCAATCCTAATATTATTTCCGGCATTCTGGGTGATACGACCAACAATTCCAGGTCCAATGCTGCCACCTAAATCTCCTGCCATGGCAAGAAGAGAAAACATAGCCGTTCCACCTGTTGGAAAAGTTTTTGAGGAAATACTGATTGTTCCAGGCCACATGATTCCAACTGAAAATCCACATGCAATACAACCGATAAGTCCGATAATCGGGCTGGATGACAAAGCGGCAAGTAGATAACAGACAACGCATAATATGCCTGAACCACTCATAAACTTCATTAAATCTAACTGTTCTCCATATTTTCCAAAAATTATACGGCTGATTCCCATTGTTACTGCAAACATACATGGACCTGCTAAATCGCCCAGGGCTTTTGACAATCCCAGTGCAGCTTCTGCATAAGCAGATGCCCATTGAGCCATTGCAAGTTCAGAAGCTCCGGAACAGATCATCAGACATATTGCAACCCAGAAAAATGGTCTGGAAAACAGATTCTTAATGCCCATTCCAGAACCATTGTCAACCAGAGGTTCAATGGGACAGGTCATGAAGTTATAAGTATTAACTGCAGGAATGATTGCCCATATTACGGCGAGCCATTTCCAGTTGTCTATTCCAAATATCAGGAAAAATAAGCTGGAAATCAAAATTGTCCCAACAGCTCCCCAGCAGTAAAACGAATGGAGCAGACTCATAGTTGCTTCTTTGTTTTCAAACGGACAGGCCTCGATAATAGGGCTGCAAAGTACTTCTATTAAACCACTTCCGATGGCATAAACAATAACACTACATATAATTCCAATAAAAGGATTAGGTAAAAAATCAGGTAAAAATGCCAGTCCAAGCAGACCCAGTGCAGAAAATATTTCTGATGTAACAATGCACACACGATACCCGATATGGTCCACGAATTTGGCACAGAACAGGTCAACCAGAAGCTGTGTGAAAAAGAAGAAAGTGGATATCAGAGCAATATTACCGAGAGAAATATGGTAGTCACTGTGAAATTTCAAAAAAAGAAGCGGTGCGAAGTTTGCCGCAATAGCCTGTGTGATAAACCCCATATAACAGGCGATTTTTGTCTTATGGTAGTCTGTTTTTTTTATAGAATTTCTACATTTAAAAATCATAAGTATACCTCTTTTCTTTTTTTGCTTGATTATATAGCAAATATTAGATATATACATTGAATTAAATTGTAGAAATACTGTATAATATCGTAAAAAAGAAAGAATGTGATATGGAGATGGATTATAATAAAATATATAATAAGATACTTACAGACGAGGAGTTCATGGAAATTAAACAGCATGGAAGCAGTGACTATCCATTCCAGTATTATTATGATAATCTGGAATTGTTTGATTTTCATTGTATTGAGTGGCACTGGCACAGAGAATTTGAGTTTTTATATGTGGAGTCCGGACAAGTTACATGCGGAATAGGAGAAAAACAGATTATATTGTCAGAAGGAGAAGCAATTTTTATTAATTCTAAAATATTGCACCGCTTTTACGCATCATCAGGTGGTATCATTCCTAACTTTGTATGTATGCCGGAATTTATTGCACCGGAGAACAGCCTGATCTATAAGAAATATATCTTGCCAATCATTTCATCGAATATATATTTCCAGCGTTTTCAGACTGATGAACTATGGCAGACAAAGATTATACAAACTATGATAAAAATAATGGAAATACAGGGAAATGAGAAAATAAGAGAACTTGCTACTTTGGCATTGATGCAGGATTTATGGCTGACTTTTTATGAAAATGTAAAGTTATCTGATAAAGGAGATGTACAGACAGTTGATGAAGTTGCACAGAAAAGAGTGCAGTTAATCATGCAATATATACATGAAAACTATAATCATAATTTGTCTCTGGATGAAATTGCTTCACATATAGGAATCAGCAAAAGTACTGCACTTAATTTGTTCCACCGGTTTTTACATACTACACCGGTTAATTATCTGATAGGATATCGACTTCAGGCAGCTTCCTGGTTATTGAAAAATACGAATAAAAAAGTAAAAACGATCGCCTATGAAAGTGGATTTCATAACGTTGATTATTTTTGCAGATTGTTTAAAAAACGTTATCATTTAACCCCATCAGAATATCGCTGCACATGTTTAAAATTGTTGTCGGCAGATCCGAGTCTTCAGATCCATAAATAAAGCCGATGCGGGATTTTTGAATCCTGTATCGGCTTTGTTAATTTGCGAAGATTTTGAAAAATTTATTTTACTGGTTCATCAGTGCTTTGATGTCTTCTTCCGGTGTGGTGATAGGTGCAATACCATAATTTTCCACCAGATAGTTTAGAATATTAGGAGACAGGAACGCCGGAAGAGAAGGACCAAGACGGATGTTTTTGATACCCAGGTGTAAAAGTGTCAGCAGGATACAGACTGCTTTCTGTTCATACCAAGAGAGAACGAAGGAAAGCGGAAGCTCATTTACAGAACATCCAAATGCATCTGCAAGTGCTACAGCAACCTGGATTGCGCCATAAGCATCATTACACTGGCCCATATCCATCAGTCGTGGCAGACCACCGATTTCTCCCAGATCCAGATCATTGAAACGGAATTTTCCACATGCCAGGGTGAGAACAATACTGTCAGAAGGTGTCTGCTTCACGAATTCTGTGTAATAGTTTCGACCTGGTTTGGCACCATCACAGCCGGCAACCAGGAAGAAGTGGCGGATCGCTCCTGATTTTACAGCTTCTACTACAGTATCTGCATGGGAGAGAATAGCTGCATGACCGAAACCGGTTGTCACTTTCGTGCCGCCGTTGATGCCTGTGCGTGTCTGATCTTCTTTGTAACCACCCAGTTCCAGTGCTTTTTCAATAACCGGTGTGAAATCTTTCTTCTCGTCGATATGAACAGCGCCTGGGAAAGCAACCACTTCTGTTGTAAATACTCTGTCAGCATAACTGCTTTTTGGCGGCATCAGACAGTTGGTGGTGTAAAGGATTGGAGCCGGAAGATGATCAAACTCTTTCTGCTGATTCTGCCATGCAGTTCCGAAATTTCCTTTTAAGTGAGAGAATTTCTTTAAGAGTGGATAGGCATGGGCAGGGAGCATTTCACCGTGGGTATAGATGTTGATTCCTTTTCCTTCTGTCTGTTCAAGTAAAAGCTGCAGATCCTTCAGATCATGACCGGTTACTACAATAAATGGTCCTTTTTCTACGGTAAGTGTAACTGCAGTCGGTTCCGGTGTTCCATAGGTTTTGGTATTTGCCTTGTCAAGAAGTGCCATACATTTCAGATTGATTTCCCCTACTTTCAGTACAGTAGGAAGCAGTGTATCCATACTTTCTTCATAACCAATCTTAAATAATGCTTCGCAGAAGAAACGGTTTACTTCGGCATCTTCATAATTCAGAACATTTGCATGATAAGCATAGGCTGCCATTCCGCGAATCCCGAAAAGAATAAGGGACTTCAGGGAGCGGATATCTTCATCTGCATTCCACAGCTGCTGCATGTCATATTCGTCTGATTTACCGCAAGGTGACTGACATTTACTGCAGCCAGGAACCAGTCTTTCTTTTTCTGCTCTGACTTTTTGTATCATATTTTCGATTGCTGCATCGTCAAAACTCACATTTGTAACGGTAGTAAACAGTCCTTCAATTATGACCTGACTGGTACTTTTGGAAATAGCTGCTGTGCTATCGACAGCCCTTGCCAGACCGATCAACGCACCTGTCAGCTCATCCTGTAATTTGGCAGTGCCTGCCTTTTTTCCGCAGACACCTGCATTTCCTGTGCAGCCGGTGCATCCCACTGTCTGTTCACACTGATAACAAAACATTTTTTTATCCATTGTCGTATCCTCCTTTATTCTATAATATTTCCATCAATACCTATGGTTATAACCTGCCAGGGAATGAATTTTCCACTATTCTGAAGTGCTTTTCTGGTTGCCATCTCAAGTCCGCCACAGCATGGAACTTCCATTCTTACAATCGTCACACTTTGAATATCGTTATTTTGGATTATTGCAGTCAGTTTCTCGCTATAATCCACCTGATCCAATTTAGGACAGCCGATTAATGTTACCTTATTTCGGATAAAATCCTGATGAAAGCCTGCGTAAGCGTAAGCAGTACAATCGGCTGCGATTAAAAGCTTTGCGCCGTTAAAATATGGGGCACTGACAGGTGCCAGCTTAATCTGTACCGGCCAGTTCTGAAGATTGGATACCTGACCTGTGTTTGAAGATGGTTTTTCTGATTTGGGTATTTCTGATCGCTGAATCTGCATGCTTTTAGACCCGGGACAGCCGGCATGAGCAGTTATTGCCTGATTTTTGGCAAATATTTTTTTCTGTGCTTCTTTCACAGCCGCTTCATCATATTCAGGTGCTTCCCGTTCCTCAAAGGAAATGGCACCTGTGGGACACTCCGGGAGGCAATCCCCCAGTCCGTCACAGAAATGTTCTCTCACCAATTCTGCTTTTCCATTAATGATATCAATGGCACCTTCGTGGCAGGCATCTGCACAGGCGCCGCAGCCATTGCATTTTTCTTTATCGATTCGAATAATCTTTCTTATCATTTTACCTCCGTCAATAGATTTAACTTTTGTTTCTGTCAGCATTATAGTATGATAAATACAACTTGTATGTTTGATTTCCAACAAGGAGGAATGATTTTGAAAAAATATTTACCCATTCTAAAAAACAGTCCATTCTTTACAGGCCTTACTGATAACGAGATATTATCTATACTGCATTGTGTAAAAGCAACAGCAGTTTCCCAAAAACGAGATTCTTATATTTTCAGAGCAGGAGATTCTACTGAGGTAATGGGACTTGTGGTGTCTGGCTGTGTTCTTGTTATTCAGGAAGACCTTTGGGGGCATCGGAATATTCTGTCGAAATGTCATACCGGTGATTTCTTTGGTGAGCCATATGCAGCAAGCCCGGGTGCTGTTCTGAATGTCAGTGTGGTGGCAGATACGGATTGTGAGATTATTCTGCTAAATGTCCAAAGGCTTCTGATTTCCTGCCCGACTGCATGCGAACACCATCAGAAGCTGATCCGCAACCTGGTCAGCGTTCTGGCAAATAAGATACTGATCCTGAACGACAAAATCACACATGTGGGCAAGCGAACGACAAGGGACAAACTATTGTCCTATCTGTCGGCAGAGTCTATCAGACATTCGTCGTTATCTTTTGATATTCCCTTTGACCGGCAGCAGTTGGCAGATTATCTGTGCATTGACCGTGCGGCAATGTCTACGGAGATATCAAAGCTACAGAAAGAAGGTTTTATAAAAACAAATAGAAATCATTTTGAATTGAAGTTGCAATGAAGTTGCTGTCTGTGATATTATGAAAGTGATATAAGCGAAAATGACTTTTGCAGAAACGAAAGTATCTTTAAATTTTATTTACAAATATACTTCCTCTATTGGTTTAAAGGTAAGTTTTACGGATACAGAGCGGTATAAGTACAAATGAGCAGGAAACAGTAATGTCAATGCTGTATGGACTTCAGAAGTAGGAGAACAGTTCGAACATATGTATCGGCTGTTCTTTTTTTGTTTTCAGGCATTAACGCGGTGGTACTTTCTATATAAGTGTTGGGAGATTATATGAAAAAGTTTAAGGCAAACGATAATAAGAGTGAAGAACATGAAATCAACTACAGACAATTCAACAAAAAGCTGGAACTGCTGAATCAGATCCTGTCTCTGATATCAGACATCAATCAGGCATCAGATGAGAAAGAAGTGAAGGACTGTATTCCTGCATTGCTTCAATACACCGGCGAATATACAGATGCAGACAGGGTATATATTTTTGAACTGCTGTCTGAAAAACAGGATTATTACAGCAATACCTTCGAATGGTGCAGAGAGGGGATCGTCCCCCAGATTGACAATCTGATTCGTATTTCTGCCGATAGTATGCCGGTGTGGCATGAGAAATTTCTTCGTGGAGAAACCATAATTATTCATGATCTGGAGAAAATATGCGAAACCATGCCTTCGGAATATGACATTCTGAAGGTTCAGGACATTCATTCTCTGCTGGTTTTACCTTTGTTTGCAAATACGCAGCTGAGCGGTTTTATCGGTCTGGATAATCCGGAGCTGGTTAATCCCGGCGTTTCCATATCGCTTCTTTCCAATGCAGGTGGACATCTTGCCAGTACACTGAATAATCTGCGTATGTTCAGGATGCTTGAGGAAAAACAGAAAACACTGGAGAGCAATTTGAAGGAACTTCAGAAGGAGAAGCATATCCTGGAAGCTCTCTGCGTAGATTATACCTCATTTTATTTATGTGATCTGGCAAATGATACTATGGAAACGATCAAACAGAGCGTACATTCCAATTGGGCAGAGATTGATGGGATGACGGAGCTGAAATCCGGCTATACCTCCAGAATCAGATATTATTATGACCATTATGTGATCCGGGAATCAGCACCGGATTTCCTCCGGAAGATGGAACGTCACGCTCTCATAGAGTATCTGCGGAATCACAAACGTTTTGCGTATCGTTATCAGTCAGTGAAAAACCATGCCGGACATGAGTATTTTGAATTACAGGTGATCCGTCTGGAGACAGGAAACAGGGATGATTATAAGATCATTATGGGATTTCGCTATATTGATGATATTGTGCAGGAGGATATGAAAAAGAAGCAGCAGATGGAAGAGACTATGGCTGATCTGAAAATGAATAATGAGATCATTTCTGCAATCAGCAAAATGTATTGGATCATCTACCGGATGGATCTGCTCCATGATACCTACGAGGAGATTTCCAGCAAGGAATCCATGCACCGTCTGACTGGCAGAAGTGGAAAAATTTCTGTTCAGTTTACAAAAGCCAGAGAGAAAATCGTAGCTCCCGAATTTCAGGAAAGAATGAGAGAATTCCTGGATGCTTCCACGCTGGCAGAGCGTCTGAAGAACAGAGAGGAGGTTTCCACAGAATACAGAGCCATAACCGGAGTCTGGCATCAGGCCAGATTTATTGTGAAGCTTCGAAACGAAGCAGGGGAGGTAACCAATGTTCTCTATGTGACGAGAGATATTAATGACCAGAAAATATCTGAGCTGGAAAGCCGGGAAGAACTGAGAAGAACCGCTCAGGAGGCGGAGAAAGCCAATCTGGCAAAGACAGATTTCCTGAGGAGAATGAGTCATGATATCCGTACACCGATCAATGGAATTCAGGGCTGTGTGAATATTGCAGACCGTTATCCGGATGATATGAAGCTTCAGCAGGAAGCACGTACCAGAATCAGGACTGCTTCCGGTTATCTTTTAAACCTTGTCAATGATGTGCTGGACATGAATAAGCTGGAATCCGGCAATATACAGCTTGAGAGGAAGCACTTTAATCTGCTGGAACTTTTGCATAATACGAATGAAATCACCAGGATGCAGGCAAATGAAGCTGGTGTCAATTATTATGTAGAAGATGGAGAAATCATCCATACACAGCTGATAGGAAGTCCGGTACATTTCCAGCAGACATTGATGAATATCGGCAGCAATGCAGTAAAATATAATCATGATGGCGGTTCTGTGACAGTTACCTGTCGTGAGGTTTCCTATACGGATACCATTGCGGAATATGAACTGACCTGTACAGATACCGGGATCGGCATGAGTGAGGAATTTCAGAAAAGGGCATTTGAGCCTTTTGCCCAGGAAGGGCAGTCAGCCAGAACAAAATATGCAGGTACCGGTCTGGGACTTGCCATTGCCAGAAAACTGACAGAATTGCAGGGAGGAACTCTTTTCTTTGAGAGCATACAGGGAAAAGGAACCAAATTTATTCTCCATATTTCTTTTGAAATCTCTGCAGAGGAGCAGGAAAAGAAATCTCATATGTATCAGAACTGTTCAGTAGAGGGAATTCAGGTTCTGCTGGTGGAAGACAATGAGCTGAATATGGAAATTGCTGAGTTTCTGCTGAAAGAAGAAAAAATGAAAGTGACAAAGGCATGGAATGGACGGGAAGCTGTAGAAATCTTTGAGAATTCAGAGCCCGGATACTTTGATGTGATCCTGATGGATCTGATGATGCCACAAATGGGAGGGCTGGAAGCTACCCGCAGAATCAGAAAAATGGATCGAGAGGATGCGAAATCTATCCCTGTTTTTGCTATGACAGCCAATGCTTTTCTGGATGATATTGCACAGAGTAAAGCAGCAGGAATGAACGAACATTTTTCAAAACCCCTTCAAATGGAGAAAGTGATAGATACCATTCGATTTTATTGCACAGCCCGATGAGAAACAGTTGGAAGATAATATAATGAGGAAAATTTAATGAAAATAAATAAATCCGCAGATATGATTACATAAATTGATCATATCCGCGGATTTTTTGTCAAAATCTATAAGTTTATATGTTACTGTGAACGGAGTGAACAGTAACGTTTATATAGTATTAAAAACTATATAAACTGGTTTCTCTTGACAAGAACAAATATTATGATATACTTTGAATATCAAAATATTTAAAATACAAACAAAATAACAGGAGAAGAATCACAATGAAGAATTTCAAAATAGGAGATAAAATCACAAGAGTTCCATTGATCCAGGGGGGAATGGGAGTTGGGATCAGTCTTGGCAGACTTGCAGGTTCTGTTGCGAAAGCAGGAGGAGTTGGTATTATTTCCACTGCACAGATCGGTTACAGGGAAGAAGACTTCGACAGAAATCCGGCAGCAGCTAACGAACGTGCCATTGCCGGTGAAATGAAAAAAGCCCGTGAGATTTCAGGAGACGGAATCATAGGATACAATATTATGGTTGCACTGAAAGAATATGCATCTCACGTAAAGGCTGCAGTAAAAGCCGGCGCAGACATCATTATCTCCGGTGCGGGACTTCCCACAGAGCTTCCGGAACTGGTAAAAGGAAGTCTGACAAAGATTGCTCCCATCGTATCTACAGACAAATCTGCAAAAGTAATCCTGAAATACTGGGACAGAAAATACAAAAGAACTGCAGATCTGGTAGTGATCGAAGGTCCTCAGGCAGGCGGACACCTTGGTTTTCATAAAGAAGAACTGGAGAAATATACCGAAGAATCCTACAGCGAAGAAATAAAGAAAATCATCACAACAGTAAAAAGCTACGCAGAGAAATATGAGACAGAAATCCCGGTGATCGTAGCCGGTGGTATCTATAATAGAGAGGATGTCCGAAAAGTGGATAATTTGGGTGCTGATGGCATTCAGGTAGCTACCCGCTTTATCACAACGGAAGAATGTGATGCAGACATCCGCTACAAAGAAGCTCATTTAAAAGCAAAAGAATCCGACATTGCCATTGTAAAAAGCCCTGTTGGAATGCCAGGTCGTGCCATTATGAACAAATTCATGACCCGTGTCATGAACGGCGAACAGATTTCACACAGTCCCTGTCATGGATGTCTTGTAAAATGCAGCCCCAAAGAAATACCTTACTGTATTACTGACGGACTGATCAATGCAGTAAAAGGGAATGTAGATGAGGGACTTCTTTTCTGTGGTGCAAAAGCATGGAAAGCAGAGCGTTTGCAGACAGTACAGGAAGTGATTAATGACTTGTTTTGATCAATCAAGTAGCGAAGCGGATTGTGAATATCCGTTTGACTATAGAAATGCATAATTTAAGGGGTGAACGTTTTGTAATGTTCACCCCTTATTATGGATTGGTACAGTATTTAATTCCGGATTTCTGCCAGCGCCTTTTTAAACTGAAATGTAAATAAAACAGATGTAAAGATCACTGCAGTAATATCTGCAATGGGTTCTGCCATATATACGCCTGTTGTTGGATCAGATACCATATGAGGCATAATATAGATTAGCGGGATCAGCAGTACAAACTTACGGACAACTGCAACAATAATAGAGTTTACTGCTTTTCCAAGTGAGGTAAAGGTCATCTGGCAGGCAATCTGGATACCGAAGAGGAACAGACCACCCAGATAGATCTTCAGCATTGGTGCAGTAAATTCGATAAGACTTGTATCTGCAGTAAAAATGCTTACAAACACTCTGGGAACAAGCTGTACAGCAGCCCAGAGAAGTACAGAATATGACAGACAGGTGATCAGAAGCAAACGGAATGTTTTCTTTACTCTGTCTGCATTTTTGGCACCGTAATTATAACTGGAAATTGGCTGTGCTCCCTGCGCAATTCCCTGAAGAGGAAGCATGGCAAACTGCATAACACTGGTCAGGATGGTCATGGCTCCCACCGCAATATCACCGCCGTACCGAAGCAGGGATGAATTAAAGCAGACAGTTACAATACTTTCACTTGACTGCATGATAAAAGCAGCAAGTCCCAGTGCGATACAGGGAAGAACAACTTTTGCCTCCAGATGGAGATGCTTTTTCCTGAGGTGAAGCTGTGTCTTTTTGCCGCAGAGGAATAAAACTACCCAGAGTGTGGAAATCGCCTGTGAGATAACAGTTGCCAGTGCAGCACCGCGTACCCCCATATGAAAAACAAAGATAAATACAGGGTCTAAAACAATATTGCAGACAGCACCGATCAGGACGGAAACCATGGAAAATGTGGTAAATCCCTGTGCAGTGATGAATGCATTCATACCAAGGGTTAATTGTACGAACAAGGTACCGAAAGCGTAAATATGCATATAATCTGTTGCATAACTGATGGTGTTTTCACTGGCGCCAAAAGTCAGTAATAAATCCCTGCCCCAGATTAATAAAATTGCAGTGAGGATTACAGAGATAATAATCTGAAGAATAAAACAATTGCCTAATATATTCTCAGCAGATTTATTATCCTGTTTTCCCATATAAATAGAAGCCCTTGGTGCACCGCCGGAACTGACCAGTGCCGCAAATGCGGAGACGATCATGATGATGGGCATACAGACTCCCACACCTGTAAGTGCCAGACTGCCTTCCCCCGGGATGTGGCCGATATAAATACGGTCTACAATGTTATAAAGCATGTTGATGAGCTGGGCGATCACTGTTGGAATGGATAGCTTTAAAAGAAGCTTTCCAACAGGTTCTGTGCCCAGAAAATTTTTGTTATCCTGCATGGATGATAACCTCTTTCTTAAAAATATTTTTGAATGAATAATATTTAATGATACGATATAAAGAAAGGAAAGTCAACTCAGGATAGAGAATTTGGGCAACATTACTGAGAACGGAGGTTACTGTTCACACACCACTATCCCGCGAGGTGTTTTGGCATGAATATGCCAAAATCCCGAGACACACAAGCCAAAATTCCATTGCCGCAGGCAATCTGGAATGAATTTTGGCTACGTTACTGTGAACGGAGTGAACAGTAACAGTTCCGGGACATCTGGCAGATACAGATACCCGGAACTTTTTGGATTAAGATGCGTTATTTTAGAGGATTACTATAAATCAGGCAGCGAAGCGTATAGTTTTATCTGCCGGACATGTCAGAAAATGTCCGGATGAGATCAGATTGTAATTACATACGCCCTGTTTCCTCTATAATAGGGACGTCCGTCTACACCGCTGAGGTCATAATTCATACGGTAATATCTTTCGATATGTCCTGTGCCTTTTGCCCAGTTCGGATCGCAGACTTCTCCTTTGATCTCAGCCCATCCATGACCGCCTGATGAGATAACCTTGGCTTCAAATCCGACTGCGTTAGCCAGGTAAGCAAATGCAGATGCAAAAGCGAAACAGTCGCCATGCCCCCGGTAGAACATATCCTCCGCATAGCTGACATCCCAGTTTGAGTAATAGTAACGGAAATCGTAGTCATTGCCGGTGCCACCGTATCCGTAGCTGACTGCCTTCAGATAACATCTCCATAATTTCTCTGGTTTGGACATATTTCTTTTGGTCACACGACGCATGACCTGGTTAGCTGTGACCATAAGGTTCAGTTTTCTTTTTTCTTCACTGTTATAGCGTGCTTCTCCACTCTTGGTAAGATAAATACCATTTACACGCCGGGAAGTTACCATGGAGGCATAACAGCCGTTGCGGATCTGGAAGAAATAATAATCTCCCTTGATCTTCTGCCAGCCGTTTTGCTGGATTCCCTTTTCATTAAAATAATATTTCTTTCCGCGGATCGTGACAAGTCCCTTTACAGTATGTCCGTTTTCATCATAGTAATAAATGTTTCCGCTGGGTTTGTGGTCAAATTTGTTACGTTTTTTTGATGCTGCGGATACTGAAGCTGAAAATAAAAAAGAGCAACAGATAGCAATAAGAATTGCTGAGATAGAAAATACTTTTAATTTTTTCATAGAGCACCTCCGTTCTTTATGAGCAGATACTTATTTCTGATAAATAATGTACAATGAAGAAATTATCTGCTCTAATCATAAGATATATTTTATTATATAAGACAATTTAACTGTGCGCAATATTAAATTAAGGAGAAAAAGCGTTACTGTTCACACACCACTATCCCGAGACATACAAGCCAAAATTCCATTGCCGCAGGCAATCTGGAATGAATTTTGGCTACGTTACTGTGAACGGAGTGAACAGTAACGAAAAAGCTGAAGAGCGGATTGTTGCGCGGATGTGTTTTGTGGTGTATAATTAAATGTAATAGGCTTGTGAACAGTAGCTCTGTAATTTAAGCAAGGATATAAGGTGAACAATTTTGAAAAAGACGATAGAAGAACTATTAAGTGGAAATTTCAGACATGAACATCCGCAGCTCCTTTTTTCGCAGGACAAAATAGAAGTGACTCTGAAAGCAGGTGATGTGTACAAAGGGGAACTGTATTTCGGAACAGAGGATAATCAGAAAATACGTGGATATATTACATCTTCCAACAGGCGCGTGGTACCGGGAACCGAGAAATTTTCGGGAACTACGGTGAGACTGCAGTATGGAATTGACGGTGCGGGGATGCACCCGGGTGAGAGACATGAGGGATGGCTTTGTTTCACCACAGACATTGGAGAATATAAGCTGCCATTTCTTATTCAGACAGAGAAAGCAGAACTGAAAAGTGCAGCCGGAGATGTGCCGGATATGGATACCTTTGTGAATATTGCAAAGGACGATTTTAAAGAAGCATATCGTGTTTTTACAGACCGCAGATTTGAACTTCTGTTAAGAAATGCCGGACAGAAAGAGAAAGCTCTTTATAAGGGACTCTCAAAACAGCCTGTGACATTTCAGCATGTAGAAGAGTTTCTGATCGGAACGGGAAAAAAGGATCCTGTAAAAATTGAACTGAAGGCAGATCAGAACAGCTTTTATGATATCAGTGAATCTGTCCGCGAAACTTTTGCAGTCCAGAGGAGCGGATGGGGACATCTCAGGCTGGAGGTAGAGGCGAAAGGCGATTTTCTGGAAGTTTCCAGGCATGTGGTCACAGATGAGGATTTTATAGGAAGCTATTATCAGGTGGAATATGTAATCCGTAAAGAAAAGCTGAAAAAAGGACGTCAGTTTGGTGAGATCACTGTGAAGAGTCCTTATCAGCAGCTGACTTATCAGATCACTGCATCCATGGAATCGAAAGTGCAGCTCAAAACAGAGATTCATGTGAAACGGCATAAGCTGGAACTGTTACGTGACCTTGCAGAATACTCCTGCAAAAGAATGGACAGTAAGACATGGATCGGCAGCAGCAGATTTGTCCTTAATCAGTTAAGGGAAGAAGGCTGTGATTATCCGGAATATCAGATGTATGAAGCATACATTCTTCATATGGAAGAAAAGGATGAGCAGGCAAGAGAAATCCTGAAGAAATTTAAACATCAGAACTTTGTCAGAGAGAATCTGGAACTGGCAGGTGCTTACCTTTATCTCTGCGTTCTTACAGGATTGCACAAAGACAGAGAACAGGCGATAAGACGTCTGTACAATTTCTTTCTGCAGAAGGAAGACAGTTTCCTGTTGTTTAAACTCTGGCTGGAGATGAATCCGGAGGATAAGGGTTCCCCTTCAAGGCTGGTATTTATGATGGAGGAACTTTTTGAGAAAGGCTGCAGGAGTCCGTTTCTGTATCTGGAAGCATGGAATTATATCAGCAGTGATACAACACTTCTTCACAGAATGAGCAGTTTCTGGACACAGGTATTTTTATTTGCGGGAGAGAAAGGTCTTCTGACAGAAGAGCTGGTGATGAGATTTGCCTATCTTACAGGGTATGAGAGAGAATTTTGTACCAGTATGTACAGAGCACTGGCAATGGGATACGATGCTTTTGAATCCGATGATACGCTGGAAGCAATCTGCAGATATATCATGCTTGGAAATCCGAGAAAACCGGAATATTTCAGATGGTTTTCCCTGGCAGTGGAGAAAGGGATCCGTCTGACAAGGATATATGAATATTATGTGGAAACAATGGATACTTCCTATCAGAGAGAACTTCCAAAGCCCCTTCTGATGTATTTTACCTATAATAATACTTCTCTTGCAGATGATAAAAAGGCATTTATTTATGCAAGTATTGTGGGAAACAGAGGCCGTCAGCCACAGACATATGCGGATTACAGGGATCATATGAAGATTTTTGCCATGCGCAAGGCGAAAGAAGGACGGATGAATGAGAATTATGCGGTCCTTTATCAGGAATTTTTAAGCAATCCCAAAACAGAAGGACAGGCAAAACTGCTCGCGCAGAAGCTGTTTACACACAGACTGTACTGTGATGATAAGAAGATACGCTATGTGATCGTGCGCCATGAACAGCTCAGGGAAGAAGAAATTTACCCATGTATCCAGGGCGTAGCTTATCCAAGAATTTATACAGATGATGCGGTGATCCTGTTTCAGGATGGGAAGCAGAGAAGATATGTATCAACAGTAGATTATAATATCAAGAAATTATTTGATGAGCGTGAACTGACAGATAAGGTTCTTGATTTTCATATTGAAGAGCCGGGACTGGTACTTCACTGCAGTGAGCATACAGAACTGAAACCGGAGAATCTTCAGGCATTCCAGAGGATCCCGGAGTCAGAGGAATTTTCAGATGAATATCAGAAATGTATCAGAGAGAAGCTGCTTTCTTATTATTCCGAACACACCAGAGCAGAAGAAGCAGATAATTATCTGAGACAGATGGATTATAAGAAATATGCGGCTGTAGACAGAACAGCTCTTCTGGAAGTACTGATCTCCAGAGGAATGTATCAGCAGGCAATGTCCATTGTTTCCCAATTCGGATATGAAGGAATCCGCATAGAGAGCCAGCTGAAGCTGACCAGCAGAATGCTGGCAAGATGTGAGATGGAGGAGGATGACGAATTGCTTGCCCTTGCATCGGATGTATACAGACGCGGAAAATATGATGAAGTGATCCTGAAGTATCTTATGGAATACAGATTTGGTCCTGTAGATGAACTGATATCTGTATGGAAAAGTGCGCAGGGCTTTGAGATGGATACTTATGAACTGGAAGAGAAGCTTCTTGGCCTTCTGATGTTTACTTCTGATTACAGGAAAGAGGGAGAGAAGATCCTGGAGGATTATGTTCATCACAGCGGAAAGGAACGTATTACAGGAGCATATCTTACGCAGACTGCATATGGTGCATTTGTAAAAGAATATCCGATGAGTGTTTTTGTAAGAAGTCTGCTGGAGCGGGCTTATGATGAGAAATGGCCGGTTGATTTTGTATGCAGTCTTGCTCTTCTGGAAGCGTATTCCAAAGAAAAAAAACTGGAGAAAAAACAGCTTTGCAATGCAGAGGAGATTCTTCAGAAATGTGTGAAACAGGGAATGTACTTTGCGTTCTTCGGGAAACTTCCGGTATCTGTCTTAAGTCCCTATCAGTTGGATGATAAAACCTTTGTGGAATACCATGCAGATCCGTCTGCAAAGGTGACACTCTATTATGCACTGGATGCAGGCCTCGGAAATCAGGTGAAATATCAGACAGAGCCTTTGCGTGATTTATATGAAGGTATTTTTGCAAAATCATTTACATTGTTCTACGGGGAGACATTGCGGTATTATTTTGAATCAGTAACAGGAGAGCGGGTAAATCGGACACAGGAGAGGGTACTTACAATGAATAAGATTGAGGGTACACCTGTAAGCAAATATCATATGATCAATCAGATGCTCTCTGCACGCAGACTGGATAAAAAGAAAGAAGTGTTTTCACAGGTGAAGAAGTATCTTCGCCAGGAACAGTATGTGAAGAAGATGTTTGTGATCGAGAAAGAAGAGCAGGAACAGATTGTCCTGAAACCGGGAGGAACAAATGAACGAAATTCGTGATTTGATCGTGGGAATTGATTTTGGCAAAGAGTATTCTCAGATATGTTATTATGACAGAAAAGGAGACGAGGCACGTTCTCTTTCTATGAAAGCGGGTGGAAATCAGTATGAGGCTCCCTGTATTCTGTGCTGGAGACCGGAGCAGAAAGACTATTGCGTAGGACTGGAAGCAGATTACTTTGTCCGGGAAAAGGGCGGAGTCATGATCGATGATGTCTATGGAATCTGTGAAAAAAGTGATTCTGTGCTGGTGGAAGGACAGGAACTTGCACCATGGGAGATCCTGGCTCAGTTTCTGCAGGGAATGCTTAAATTTCTGGGAGTGGCAGAACTGGTCAAAAACACTAAATGTGTGGCGGTGACACTGCCCGGGCTGACGGAAATTCAGGTTGAGAATTTCCAGAAAGCATTTGAGATAATTGGATTTCCACATGAGAAATATATGCTGCTGGATTATGGGGAAAGCTTCTATTATTATGTGCTCTCACAGAAAAGAGAAACCTGGAACCGCAGTGTGGGATGGTATGCCTTTACACCGGAGAACGTGTCTTTTCGCAAGATGACAATGAACGGTGCAACAAAGCCTGTCACTGTAAAACTGGAAGAAGCTGTGGAGACAGAACTTCCTGCTGAGGGACAGGAGAGAGATTCAGAATTCGGTAAGTTTGTCCAGAAAACACTTGGCAGAGATCTGTTTTCCAGCATTCAGATCACAGGAGATGGATTTTCACAGGACTGGGCAGAGCAGTCTGTAAGGTTACTTTGTTATCAGAAAAGAAAGGTTTTCTATGGAAATAATCTTTTTGCAAAGGGTGCCTGCGCTGCAGGAAAAGAGAAAACAGAGAACAAGGCATTAAAGGGATATCGCTTTTTAAGCGATTCTCTGGTTATGGCTGATGTGGGGATGGAAATGAGAGTGATGGGTTCTCCTACCTATTATCCGCTGATCGAGGCAGGAAATAACTGGTATGACAGTAAGGCATCCTGTGAATTTATTCTTGATGATACAGAGGAGCTTGTGTTTATTGTAAGCACGTACCACAGACCGGAGAAAAGAAGGGTAGGAATGATGCTGCCCGGTATTCCGCTACGTCCGGACAAGACTACCAGATTACGGCTGGAATTACAGTATGTCTCATCTGCAGAATGTAAAGTGACGGTTACAGATCTGGGATTCGGAGAAATGTTCCCTTCCAGTGGGAAAACCTGGACAGAGACAGTAGAATGGTAAAGGAGATGGAGCAATGAGCGGATATATTTTATGTCAGACAAAAAAAGCACAGCGTCCTTATTTTATAGAGAATATCAGTATGAATATTTATTCTATAGAAGAACTCTGTTATTATCTGTACCACAATCTTTACCTTGCTGATCATACTGTTTTTAATGAAGAATTATGCAACTGGCTCAGAGATGAGCTTGAACTTGTGCATCTGGCTGCAAAGCTGAAACAGAATCTGGAGAGAAATGTAAGTGTGGAAGAGATGATCTATCCTGTTTTCAAGGAGATCAATTACCTTACCTATGAGGAGATGAAAGGCTTTAACAGCAGGATTGTGACTTATGGAAAAGAAAAAGCGGCAGTCCGTCAGAAGAGAAAGGGAGATGCACTGACAGAAAACGGAATGTATGTGAACGCCATCCGGGTATACCAGAAACTCCTGGAAAGAGAGGATCTGTCTGAGCAGAGAAAAGGATTCGCAGCTTCAGTGCGCTATAATCTTGGCTGTGCATACAGTTATCTTTTTCAGATGGAAAAAGCACAGGAATGTTTTCTGGAAGCATACAGAGAAGCACATTCAAAAGATGCCTTAAAAGCTTATATCATAGCATACAGCAGTGTTCATGATAAGACAGATTATGATAAGGTTATGGAAGAGCTTGAAGTAGATGAAGAACTGAAGAAAGGTATAAAAGAAGAAATCAGGCAGTCTCTGAAAGCTTTTGAGTCTGTACCGGAAGAGATAACAGATGAAAAAAATCTGGATGCCCTTCTGGAGAGACTTATGAAAGATTATCACAGAAGTACAGGTTCATAACTTACGCTTGACAGAGGCGAAGGTGTGTGATAGGATTAACACATACTTTCACATGGTAGAGTGGCTGTGTGATAAATAACAAAACAGATAAAGAGGAGATATTTATCATGAAAAAGAGATCTTTAGCAGTACTCATGGCAGGAGTTATGGCAGCTTCTATGATGACAGGCGTTGTTTCTGTATATGCAGATGCTGACAGTAAGACATTAACTGTAGGATTTGATGCACAGTATCCTCCTTTCGGATATAAAGACGATAATGGAGAGTATGTTGGTTTTGACCTTGACCTTGCACAGGAAGTATGCGACAATCTCGGATGGGAACTTGTAAAGAAACCGATCAACTGGGATTCCAAGGATATGGAACTGAATTCCGGTTCTATTGACTGTATCTGGAACGGATTTACCATTAACGGACGTGAGGATGACTATACATGGTCAGATCCATATCTGAACAATGAGCAGGTGATGGTTGTTGCAGCCGATTCAGGGATTGAGAAGCTGGATGACCTGGCAGGCAAGAATGTAGTAGTTCAGGCCGCTTCCGCAGCACTGGATGCATTAAACAGCGATGATAATAAGGATCTTACAGCAAGCTTTGCATCACTGACAGAGAATCCTGATTACAATACAGCATTCATGAATCTGGATTCCGGCGCTGCAGATGCCATCGCAGTAGATATCGGTGTTGCCAAATATCAGCTTTCCCAGAGAGAAGAAGGCAAATATGTGATCCTTGACGAGCCAATCCAGAGCGAAGAGTATGGAATCGGCTTTAAGAAGGGTAACGATGAGCTGAAAGATACTGTATGGGAAGAAGTTCTGAAACTTTATGATGCAGGTGAAGTTGATAAACTTGCTGAGAAGTATGAAGTAGCAGATATGCTCTGCATTGGAGATGATGAGAAATCTGATGATAAAAAAGATGATGCAGCAGAGGATGATGCTTCCGATGCAGACACAGCAAAAGAAGATACAGCTGATACAGCGAAAGATGCTGAATAGTCAGCCGGAACAAAAACAGTTATGATACAAGAGGACAGATCTGTGCAGGCTGTCCGCATTATAAAGGAATGGAGGGTACATTTTGTGCACCCTCTTTTCTTACTGTACAGGAGAAATTTTTCAGGAGGAAAGCTTATGTCTTTAAGTGTAATGCTGCAGCAGCTTGCCAGTGGTATGGTAGTTTCTGTAGAGATTTTTGTAGTGACATTACTTTTTTCACTTCCGCTGGGACTTCTGATCTGCTTTGGCAGAATGTCCAAGAATCCGGCGATACGTGGAATTGTGTCTGCCTACATATCAGTTATGCGTGGAACCCCGTTAATGCTGCAATTGATGGTTGTGTATTTCGGACCATACTTTATTTTTGGAATCCGTATTTCCATGGGATATAGCCTGATCGCTGTGTTTATTGCATTCAGTATTAACTATGCTGCATATTTTGCGGAGATTTACAGAGGAGGAATCGAATCTATTTCAGCGGGACAGTATGAGGCTGCAAAGATCTTGGGATACAGCAAAGCCCAGACATTTTTCAGGATCATCCTGCCGCAGGTGATCAAGAGGATCCTTCCATCTGTGACAAATGAGGTTATCACACTGGTAAAGGATACGTCACTGGCATTTGTTGTTGCTGTTTCGGAGATGTTTACAATTGCAAAACAGATTGCAAGTGCACAGACGACTATGATGCCTTTTGTGATCGCTGCTGTTTTTTATTTTGTGTTCAATCTTCTTGTTGCGATTGTAATGGATAAGATTGAGAAAAAACTGAATTATTATCGCTGACAGGCGGCTGGGGTTATAAAATATTTTTTGACTCTGACATTATTTAATTTAAGAGGAATATTTGCTATGGTATTATTTGAAATGAAAAACATAAAGAAGAGCTTCGGCAGCCTTGAAGTATTAAAAGACATTTCACTTCAGGTAGAGGAGGGTGAGGTTCTTAGTATTATCGGACCTTCCGGTTCCGGTAAATCCACACTTCTCCGCTGTGCCACCGGTCTTGAGACACCGGACAGCGGTGAGATCATCAAGCAGGGGGATGTGGGACTGGTATTTCAGAACTTTAATCTTTTCCCCCATTTTTCCGTACTGAAAAATATCACAGATGCTCCGATCAGAGTGCAGAAGAGAAAGAAAGAAGAGGTTTATGCACAGGCAAGAACTCTGTTAAAGCAGATGGGACTTGCAGACAGAGAGAATGCATATCCGTTTCAGCTTTCCGGCGGCCAACAGCAGCGTGTCTCTATTGCCAGAGCATTATGTATGAATCCGAAGATCCTGTTTTTTGATGAGCCTACTTCTGCCCTTGATCCGGAGCTTACGAGTGAAATTCTTAAGGTAATCAAAGATCTGGCAGCAGAACACATCACTATGGTGATCGTTACTCATGAGATGACATTTGCAAGAGATATCTCTGATCATATTATTTTTATGGATAAGGGACTGATCGCAGTTGAAGGGAGTCCAAAAGAGGTATTTGAATCAGAACATGCGAGAATGAAAGAATTTCTTGGTAAATTCCATCAGGGATAAGGTTTTTGTGGTTGCTTTTAGAGGAATGATGTTATATAATTTCAACGTACGTGGTTGAGAAAAACGTACGTACAGAAGTGAAATAAAAGGATTAAAAATAATATCCTATAAAAAACAGGAGAGTGAAGATGAGTACAGACAGATATGTAAGTCCTTTATCAGAACGTTATGCCAGCAAAGAAATGCAGTATATTTTTTCCCCGGATATGAAATTCCGCACATGGAGAAGACTCTGGATCGCACTTGCTGAGACAGAGAAAGAGCTTGGCCTTAACATTACACAGGAGCAGATTGATGAACTGAAGGCACATGCAGAGGATATCAATTATGACGTTGCAAAGGAACGTGAACGTCAGGTGCGTCATGATGTTATGTCTCACGTATATGCGTATGGCGTACAGTGCCCGAAAGCAAAAGGAATCATCCATCTGGGAGCAACCTCCTGTTATGTAGGTGATAATACAGACATTATTGTAATGACAGAAGCATTAAAGCTTGTGAAGAAGAAACTGGTCAATGTTATTGCCGAGCTTTCTGCTTTTGCAGATAAATATAAAGATCAGCCTACTCTGGCATTTACACATTTTCAGCCTGCACAGCCTACTACAGTAGGTAAGCGTGCAACACTCTGGACACAGGAATTCCTGCTTGATCTGGAGGATCTGGAGTATGTTCTGGGAACAATGAAGCTTCTGGGATCCAAAGGTACAACCGGAACACAGGCAAGCTTTCTGGAACTGTTTGACGGAGATCAGGAGACTATCGACAAGATTGATCCGATGATTGCAGAGAAGATGGGATTTAAGGAATGCTATCCGGTATCCGGACAGACATATTCCCGTAAAGTAGATACACGTGTTGCCAATATTCTTGCAGGAATTGCAGCAAGTGCACACAAGATGTCCAATGATATCCGCCTTCTTCAGCATCTGAAGGAAGTAGAAGAACCATTTGAGAAATCTCAGATCGGCTCCTCCGCAATGGCGTATAAGAGAAATCCTATGAGAAGTGAGCGTATTGCTTCCCTTTCCAGATATGTAATGGTAGATGCCCTTAACCCGGCGATCACATCTGCAACTCAGTGGTTTGAGAGAACTCTGGATGACTCTGCAAATAAGCGTCTGAGTATTCCGGAAGGTTTCCTTGCTATTGACGGAATCCTTGACCTCTGTCTTAATGTTGTAGATGGATTGGTTGTTTATCCGAAGGTTATCGAGAAACATATGATGGCAGAGCTTCCGTTCATGGCTACAGAGAATATCATGATGGATGCTGTAAAAGCAGGCGGTGACCGTCAGGAACTTCATGAGCGTATCCGTGAGCTTTCCATGGAAGCCGGAAAGACTGTCAAGGTAGAAGGCAAAGATAATAATCTGCTGGAACTGATCGCAGCAGATCCTGCATTCAACCTTTCTCTGGAAGATCTGCAGAGATCCATGGATCCGAAGAAATATATCGGACGTGCCAAAGAGCAGACAGAGAGATTTGTAAATACAGTAGTTCAGCCGATCCTCGATTCCCATAAGGAACTTCTGGGAGTGAAAGCTGAGATCAATGTCTGATCAGTAAATACTTAACATAACGGTTTGGAATATTACAGAATCTGATATAAAGATAATAAGCGTTGCTGTTTCCTGATGATGTCCGGCAGGTCATTCTGCAAGGCCGGGTAAACAGTAATCGGTAAATACAGGAGGAATTATATAATGGTAAAAGCAGTTGTTGGTGCTAACTGGGGAGATGAAGGTAAAGGTAAGATTACCGATATGCTCGCTGAGAAGGCTGATATTATCGTAAGATTTCAGGGTGGTGCAAATGCAGGTCATACAATCGTAAATAACTATGGTAAATTTGCCCTTCATACTCTGCCGTCAGGTGTGTTTTATGATCATACTACAAGTGTGATCGGTAACGGTGTTGCACTGAATATCCCGGTATTTTTCAAAGAGTACAATGAAGTGGTAAGCAGAGGTGTTCCGGCTCCGAAGATCCTTATCTCCGAGAGAGCACAGATGGTTATGCCATACCATATTCTTTTTGACCAGTATGAGGAAGAACGTCTGGGCGGCAAATCTTTCGGATCTACAAAGTCAGGTATTGCTCCGTTCTACTCAGACAAATATGCAAAGATTGGTTTCCAGGTAAGTGAACTTTTTGATGAAGAACATCTGAAAGAAAAACTTGCAAGTGTATGTGCGACAAAGAATGTTCTTCTTGAACATTTATATCACAAACCGCTTCTTAATGTGGATGAATTATTTGCTGAACTTATGGAATATAAGAAAATGGTTGAACCATATGTATGTGACGTATCCCTGTATCTGTGGAACGCATTAAAAGAAGGTAAAGAAGTTCTTCTTGAGGGACAGCTTGGTTCTCTGAAAGACCCGGATCATGGAATTTATCCGATGGTTACATCTTCCTCTACCCTGGCAGGATATGGTGCAGTAGGAGCAGGTCTTCCACCATATGAGATCAAACAGATTGTTACTGTATGCAAGGCATATTCCAGTGCAGTAGGAGCAGGTGCATTTGTTTCTGAAATCTTTGGCGATGAAGCAGATGAACTGAGAAGACGTGGCGGTGACGGCGGTGAATTTGGTGCTACTACAGGCCGTCCAAGACGTATGGGATGGTTTGACTGTGTTGCTTCCAAATACGGATGCCGTCTTCAGGGAACTACAGATGTTGCTTTCACAGTTCTTGATGTTCTTGGATATCTGGATGAAATTCCGGTCTGCACAGGATATGAGATTGATGGAAAAGTAACAACAGAATTCCCGACAACTACACTGCTTGAGAAAGCAAAACCGGTTCTGGAGACTCTGCCGGGATGGAAATGCGACATTCGCGGAATCAAAAAATATGAAGATCTGCCGGAGAACTGCAGAAAGTATGTTGAGTTCGTTGAGAAACATATCGGATTCCCGATCACTATGATCTCCAATGGCCCGGGACGTGACGATATCATCTACAGAAATAAATAATAAGGATAAATTTACCTGTCTGATCGGCAGACGGTAAATAAGACTATACGCCGGGGAATTTCTCCGGCGTGTCTTTTATATAACTGGAGGCTTATGAAAAAAGATAATAATAAGATAAAAAAAATCGGGGCATGGATCGCAATCATAATCCTGCTTCTTGCATGTTGTATGCCGATAATTTTTGCATTCGGGAATGGAGAAGATTCGCAGGTCTATTTTAAAGCCTCGCTTGCAGTGGCGATCATGGTTCCCATCATGGCTTATGCAATATGGATGGTTTATAAATTACTGAACAGGAATAAAAAGGTGGTGGATTCGGATATGGAGAATATTATTTTTGACGTTGGACAGGTTCTTGTAAAATATGACTGGGAGACCTATCTGGACAGTTTTGGTTTTCCGAAGGAAGAGCGTGATAAAATTGCGGAAGTGGTATTTCAGAGCAATACCTGGAATGAGAGAGACAGAAGCAGCGAGACTGAGCAATATTATGTAGATCAGATGGTAAAAGCTGCACCGGAGTACGAAAATGATATCCGGGAGGTAATGCGCCGTTCTGACGAGACAATTGAGAAAACAGATTATGCGGAAACCTGGGTGAGATATCTGAAAGATAAAGGATATCATGTTTATATTCTTTCCAATTATGCAACTGACACACTGGAGAGAACGGAGGATAAACTTACGTTTCTTAAATATGTAGACGGAGCAGTGTTCTCCTGTCAGGTGAAGCAGATCAAACCGGAACCGGAAATTTACAAAACCCTGCTCGGACGCTACCATCTTGACCCGGAGAGATCCGTATTTCTGGATGACAGAGCGGAGAACTGTGAGGCAGCCAGAAAACAGGGAATCCATGCAATTCAGTTTAAATCTTTTAAACAGGCAGCAGCAGAACTGGAGAAACTGGGCGTCAATTAAAATTGTTACTGTTCACTCCGTTCTCAGTAACATAGCCAAAATTCATTCTAGTACAGCGTTTCGTAAATAACTATACCAATCGCGTAGGATGCGGATTCGAGTGTGCTGGTATAAAAACGCAGGCGTAGCGGGCTACGCTGAGGCTTTTAGACCTGTGCAATCGGATTCGCAGACAAGCGAGTGGTATAGTTATTTCGAAAACGATGTACTAGATTGCCTGCGGCAATGGAATTTTGGCTTGTATGTCTCGGGATTTTGGCATATTCATGCCAAAAAACCTTGCGGGATAGTGGTGTGTGAACAGTAACTTAAAATTCACTAAAAATACAAAGAATATCATTTGTATTTTTAACTGAAAGATGATATAATAATAAAGCTTGTGGAAGGAATATTTTCCATATGTTTCCGCACAGGCATAATACCTATGAAATATTGGAAAAGAGGATTAAAGGAAATGAGCGATAAAACAATCTTAGAGCAGTGGCGTGCCATCGCCTATGACCAGCAGGCAGACCGTAATAAACTTCAGAGATTTTGGGCAAATTATTTTAATATTGAAAAAGGAATTTATGAGCAGCTTCTTAGCAACCCGGATGAGGTAGTAACCGGTACAGTTAAGGAACTGGCTGAGAAATACGGACAGGAAGTTCTGACAATGGTTGGTTTCCTGGATGGAATCAATGACAGTCTGAAGATTCCGAATCCGATTGAGACAATGGATGAGAACACAAAGGTTTCTCTGTGCTTCGATAAAGAACTTCTTTATAAGAATATGGTAGATGCAAGAGCTGACTGGCTGTATGAACTGCCACAGTGGGATGAGATCTTTACACCGGAGAAGAGAAAAGAACTTTATCTCGAGCAGAAGAAATCAGGAACAGTTGTCAAAGCAAAGAAAATCGGACGTAATGATCCTTGTCCTTGCGGAAGCGGCAAGAAATATAAATATTGCTGCGGTAAGAATGCGTAAGCATCCAAATCTGGAATATATTATCGTGCTTGGTGCCCATGTAGAAGGTACCCGGCTTACAAAAGCCCTTCTGGAACGTACCAGAAGGGCTTTACAATATATGGAAGAGAATCCTGAGACTAAGGCTGTTCTGTCCGGAGGAAAAGGGGACGGAGAATCTATCACAGAAGCTCAGGCAATGTGCAATTATCTTGTGGAACATGGAATTGACAGAGAACGACTGATCCTGGAAGAGAAATCCACCAGCACAACAGAGAATCTGAAGTTCAGCCTGGGACTGATCGGACTGGATCATTCGGTGGGCGTTGTCACCAATAATTTTCATGTTTTCCGGGGAACGGCCATAGGAAAGAAATGTGGATGCAGAGAAATTTATCCCATTCCTTCCAGATACCGTTCATGGAGACTTCTGATATATATTCCAAGAGAAATCCTGGCAATCATCAAAGATAAGCTGATGGGAAATATGTGACTGTTATGCGAATCACTATTTGACAGAGAAATATTTTTCCTTAATAACAGAAACCGGCATTTCCTGTCCGGTCCAGATCTGGAAAGCTTTAGCTCCCTGATGAAGAAGCATATACATGCCATTAAAGGTCTGGCATCCGGCTGCTTTAGCCTCTCTGAGCAGTCGGGTTTCCTGTGGCTCATAGACAACATCTGCCACTACAAGCTCAGGACGGAACAGAGATGTATCTTTGATGATGGTATCGTCGATATCCGGAACCATGCCTACAGAGGTTGCATTGATCAGCAGATAACTCTGTGCAATGGAATCTCGCAATGCAGTATGATCATCATTGTCGAAGAGGCAGACCTGACAACCTGTTTTAGCAGAGAGATTCTCAGCGAATTTCTGTGTGCGATTCCAGTATCTGCTGGTGCGGCGGGCAAAAATATGTACGGAAGCCGCACCGTCCAGGGCAGACTGTGCACAGATGGCCATCGAAGCTCCTCCTACTCCCATGACAGTTATATTTTTACCGGTAATATCATGTCCCGCATCACGTACAGATTGCATAAAACCGTACCCGTCTGTATTGTATCCGATTAACTTTCCGTTATCGTTCAGTACAGTATTGACAGCACCGATCAGTTGAGCTTCAGGGGAAAGCTCATCCAATAATTCTACAATTTTATTCTTATTCGGCATGGTAAGGTTGAAACCGCGAATGCCGCAAGTCTTTAATCCTGCAACTGCTGCAGGAAGAGTTTCTTCATTTACATCAAAACATAAATATACATAGTCAAGCCCGAGAAGGCGAAATGATTCATTATGCATCAAAGGGGAAATGCTGTGTGCCACCGGGCTTCCTAAAAGCGCGGTAAGACCTGTGTGTCCGGTAATATTATTCATGTTAAAATCCTCCAGTCTGTTTTGTAGCAGAGACATAAAATACTGTCTGAATTGTGACAGTATAGAAGATGCCCTTCTAAAACATAGAAATTATCTATCATTTTATTCTAACTTCAATTATATGTCAATACATGTTCATTTTGGTTTGTATGATAGTTACTGTCGATTTAGTGCGACAAATAATAAGACATAATTCCTCCGTTTTGACAAAATCCGCATACTTTATCACGTATAATGAATCTCACTTACCGAAGTGAAGGAGAAGTCAGAGGCAGTATCAGACGGAGGGAAGGAAATGCATTACGAAATATACATAGATGTAGTTTTTTTCACAAATCTCCTGATAGATTACATATTGATCAGATTTACAGGAATATTATTCCGATGTGGAAGAAGCAGAAAAAGAGCTCTTCTGGGAGCTGCTGCAGGTGCGGTGTTTTCCTGCTGGATCATTTATCTGCGATCTTTTCTGGAGTCTGGGATTTTTCTTCCGGCACTTGTCCTGCTACATGGTGGCTGTGCTGCAGGAATGCTTGTGATCGGATGTAATCTGAAAAGGGGAAGTCTGCTGCTTAAAGCAATACTTACACTGTATTTTGCCGCATTTCTGTGTGGAGGGTTCTGGGAAGTGATCGTCAGTGATAAGTTGACAGTCAAAATGTTTCTGATCCTTGCAGCAGCAACGTGGTCCGGCATTACAGCGTTGTCATATCTGATGGATTCCATGAGAATACGGACAAAGAATATCTATCCGATAACCATATACTATAAAGGATGTGGATATCCTTTTCAGGGATTTTATGATTCAGGAAATCTGCTTATGGATTCTGTAAACGGAAAACCTGTATCTGTAGGGACAGAAAAAGTTTTATCTGAAATATGTTCAGAAGAAACCGTAAGCTGTTTAAAACACCTGAAAGAAAATCCCGGGGAGTCTGGGAAACCGGGAACTGCCGGGCTTCATCCACATTTTACCTTTTTTCACAGTATAGGAAAAGAACAGGGAATGATGCTGGCTGTTACTTTTGAGAGACTCTGCATTCAGACTCCCGCAGAGGTTGTCTGCATAGACAATCCGGTATTTGCATTTTCATTTGAAACATCCGCTTTTGGTAAGGAATACGAGGTACTTTTGAATTCCAGATTACTTTAACGGGAGGGGTTGTGACTATGAGCTGTTATCCATTACAGGTAGTGTCAAGAATGGTGATGAACCGTTCAGGAGAAGTTTTTTATATTGGTGGAAATGATGTGCTGCCTGCACCGCTGGAGCCGAAGCGTGAGGCGTTTATACTGCAGAAGCTTGGAACAGGGCAGGAAGAAGAAGCGAAGTCTGTTCTGATCGAACATAATTTAAGGCTTGTGGTGTATATTGCAAAGAAGTTTGATAACACAGGGGTCGGGGTGGAGGATCTGATCTCAATCGGAACGATTGGACTGATCAAGGCGATCAATACCTTTAATCCTGTAAAAAACATCAAGCTTGCCACTTATGCATCCAGATGTATAGAGAATGAGATTCTGATGTATCTTCGCCGCAACAGTAAGACAAAGATGGAAGTGTCCATAGACGAACCGCTGAACGTAGACTGGGATGGAAATGAACTCCTGCTTTCTGATATTCTGGGAACTGATGAGGATGTGATTTCAAGACGTCTGGAAGATGAAGTGGAGATTTCGTTGTTATCAAAGGCAATTAGAAAGCTTTCACCGCGTGAGCAGACGATCATCCGCCTTAGATTTGGGCTGGGAAAGGAGAATGCTGCAGAGAAAACACAGAAAGAGGTTGCAGACCTTCTGGGAATTTCTCAATCATATATTTCTAGGCTGGAAAAAAGAATCATGAAGAGACTGAAAAAGGAAATTGTGAAATATGAATAGACGTAATTGGGGAATGTAGTATAATGATATAAAGGATAGTAACTATTCAGCAATCCGCCTGTAACTGTGAAAGCATTGAACGGTTATAATATAAGCAAACGGTGGGAACTGTTTTGCAGTGGGCGATTCACAGATATCAAGTCGGGGAAAGAAAAAAGGACAGAAGAGAAAAGTGAAGGTAAATAAAATACAGACAGAAAAAAACAAAGATAAAACTCTGAGGCATGATACAGAAAGCTGCATACTGGCAGATTGCAGTTTATGTCCGAGAAATTGCCATGTAGACAGAACAGCCGGAAAAACCGGATACTGTGGAATGGATCAGAAGGTTAAGATTGCAAGGGCAGCTTTGCATATGTGGGAAGAACCATGTATTTCGGGAACCAGAGGTTCCGGGGCAGTCTTTTTTACAGGATGCAATCTGAGATGCTGTTTCTGCCAGAACCGGGAAATTGCCATTGGTGACAGTGGCCTTGAAATCACTGAGGAAAGACTGGCAGAAATATTCCTGGAACTGCAGGAAAAGGATGCTGCAAATATCAATCTGGTAACCGGAACACATTATATTCCACAGATCATCGCAGCTTTGGACTGTGCAAAGAAGCATGGGCTTAATATTCCGGTTGTCTATAACTGTGGTGGATATGAGAACACAGAGACATTGAAACTTCTGGACGGATATGTGGACATTTATCTTCCGGATTACAAATATGCGGAGAGCGAATTGGCGGTGAAATTTTCACATGCGAATGATTATCCTGAAAGAGCTATGGAAGCAGTTAATGAGATGGTACGCCAGACAGGAATGCCACAGTTTGATGCAGAGGGATATATGAAACGTGGGACTATTGTGAGACATCTTATATTGCCGGGGCATACAAGAAATTCAAAAAAGGTTCTGAAACTTTTACATAAGACTTTTGGAAAGCAGATTTATATCAGTATCATGAATCAGTACACACCGGTTTTTGAGCAGAAAGAATATACAGAACTGAATCGTTGTGTAACCAGAAGAGAATATGAAAAAGTTCTGGACTATGCATTTGAGCTTGGGATTGAAAATGGATTTTTTCAAGATGGTGAAACTGCCAGAGAGAGTTTTATTCCTGCGTTTGATTATGAAGGTGTGAGAAAAATGCTATAAAATAAAAAACTCCCATAAATGGAAGGAGGCCGGTACTTTCGTACCGGCGCGTATGAAAAAGAAAAATATTTATAAGAAAGATTCATCATCTTTCTAAAGTTCATTATATCCAATAAATATGAATAAAATATGAATACAGTGTAAAAAATAAAATTTGTTTTACCAAAATATTTTTAGAATTTCTTCCATGTATCCCTTACAAACAATATCAGTAACGGGAAAATCTCAAGACGTCCTGCCAGCATATCAAAAGTAAGGATAAGCTTTGAAAACCAGGAGAACATGCCGAAGTTTCCGGTAGGTCCTACCAGTTCCAGACCAGGTCCGATATTATTAAAGGTTGCCGCAACCGCCGTAAAATTCGTGATCAGATTGAAATCGTCAAAGGCAATCAGGAATATGGAGGATGAAAAAATCAGCATATATACAATGAAGAAAATATTTGTGGAACGAACAACTTCATGTGGGATGGCTTTGCCGTCCATTTTTATTTTCTTTACCGCATTTGGATGCAGAAAAATATGAAGCTCCTTGCGGACTGTTTTGCAGAGAATCAGGATCCTGGATACTTTAATGCCGCCGCCTGTACTTCCGGCACATGCACCGATAAACATCAGCAGTACCAGGATTGTCCGCGAAATTTCCGGCCAGGTATTAAAATCTGTTGTTGCATATCCGGTTGTTGTGATAATGGAACCAACCTGGAAAGCTGCCTGTTGAAAAGCTTTGGCTGCACTTCCGAAAATATGGTAAATATTGCAGGTGATGATAAGAATTGCAATACCGATGATTCCGAAATAATACCGCACTTCTTCCATTTTAAAAGCCTGAGCAAATTTTTTTGTGATAATGAAAAAGTAAGCATTAAAGTTAACGCCAAATAAAATCATAAATACAGTAATGACCACCTGCAGATATGTACTGTAACTGGCCATGCTGTCATTTTTAATACCAAATCCTCCGGTACCTGCAGTACCGAAAGCCGTACATATGGAGTCAAACAGCGGCATACCACCGACCAGAAGAAGCAGGATCTGGATCACTGTCATTACGAAATAAATAGAATACAGAATTTTGGCAGTTGACTGTACTTTTGGCGCAAGCTTGCTTACAGATGGTCCGGGACTCTCCGCTTTCATAAGATTCATATGATAACCGCCGGTAAGTGGCAGAAGGGAGAGGATGAAAACCAGAACACCCATTCCGCCGATCCAGTGCGTGAAGCTTCTCCACATCAGCATACAATGAGGAAGTGCCTCCACATCGCTGAGAATACTGGCTCCTGTTGTAGTAAAACCCGAAACTGTTTCAAATAATGCATCTACAGGATTTGGAATGCTTCGGCTGATCACAAAGGGGATTGCTCCTATGATACTCAGAACGATCCAGCTTAATGCTACAGTCACGAAACCTTCTTTTGTGTAGAAAGCCTTTCTTGTCGGCTTTTTCCTGGTGAGAGGAAGCCCGATGACCAGGCATAAAGCAATCGTGATCAGAAAAGCTACACCGGAAGTTTCCTGATAGATCAGTGCCGTAATTGCGGGCAGAGCCATAAATACAGCTTCAATTTTCAGAATCATTCCGATGATATAGATAATAATGGAATAGTTCATGATTTGGCTCCTTTATTTTTCCAGAATATCTGTGATATCGCGAAGGCCCTTCTGAGAAGTTACTATGATAACGGTATCTCCGACCTGAATGGTATCCTGGCCTCGGGGAATCTTGACCTGACCATTTCGGTTCAGGTAACCTACAAGAAGGTTTTTCTTCAGGTTCAGTTCAGATAATGGAATGCCTGTTACCGGTGAATTTTCGCGGATGGCAAATTCCAGAGCTTCTGCCTGATTATCCAGGATATGATAAAGGGTTTCAATATTGCTGCCGATGCTGTTCTGCATGGCACGTACATACTGCAGGATATAGTCGGCTGTGATATATTTCGGATAAATGACGCTTCCGATATCAAGGTTATCAATGACATCATCAAAGGCAAGGCGGTTTACCTTGGCAACCAGTTTGGCATTGGAAACTGTTTTGGCAAAGAGTGAAAGGAAAACATTTTCCTCATCCATGTTTGTGAGTGATACAAAAGCCTCTGTGCGTGAGAGCCCCTCTTCCATAAGGAGAGAACGATTGGTTCCGTCTCCGTTAATGATAGTTGCCTCCGGAAGCAGATCACTTAAGGTTTCACAGCGGGACTCATTCTGTTCGATGATCTTAACGGAGATGTTCATATCAAGCAGGGCTTTTGTAAGGTAATAGGAAATGGTTCCTCCGCCGACAATAATGGCGTTTTTTACCTGATTGGTTTTCAGGCCGATCTTTTTGAAAAAGGCTGCTGCATTCACCGGGGAAGCAAGAATGGAAACCATATCTCCGTCGTGGATCACCTGATTACCGCCGGGAATAGATACATGATCCCGACTTTCTACTGCGCAGAACAAGACGTCGCATTTCAGGGCTTCCGTAATGCGTGAGATTGTCATGCCATCCAGATTAAATTCAGGAAGCACTTTAAATTTCAGCATTTCCACACGACCACGTGCGAAAGTATCGATCTTGATAGCTGAAGGGAAGCGTAAGAGACGGGAAATTTCCTGTGCAGCTGCAAGCTCCGGGTTAATGATCATAGTAACACCCAGACGCTTCTTGATGAAGCTGATCTCTTTGGCATAGATAGGATTGCGGACACGGGCAATCGTCTGGCAATGGCCGGTTTTCTGTGCAATCAGGCAGCAGAGGAGATTCATTTCATCAGAACCGGTTACGGCAATCAGGATATCTGCATTCTCAATACCTGCTTCCACCAGCGTGTTGATACTTGCACCGTTTCCCACGATACCCATGGCATCAATGTCATTCTGAAGGGAAGTGATCACATTAGAAGAAATGTCTATAAGAGTAATGTCGGATTCTTCTTCCTGAAGCTGTTCTGCCAGGGTACGTCCAACTTTACCGCACCCAACAATAATTATCTGCATAATTCCTCCAATAAGGGGGCTGTCACATAATATCTATGTGAGACAGCCCCTTTTATATCATATTTTTGTTTGTAATTGCTCAATATTTTTGGCAATTACTTTTGTGGCTATTAAGCTAAGAATACTATAGCACCACCAGATATATTTGTAAAGCAAATATGAAATTTCTGTGATTTTTAAGATGGAGCGTATTACTGTTCATTCCGTTCTCAGTAACACGCTTCGCGATGCTAATCGCATAAATTCGCGCAGTATGTCGCAGGTTTTGGCTGCGTACTTTATTTATTGCTGTTGCATGATGCAGTGCAGGGATTATCAAATCCCGGGGTAAAAGCATAGAAGTTTTTGGCATCAAGTTCTTCCTGAATGGACTGAAGAGCTTCCCCAAATCTCTGGAAATGAACAACTTCTCTGGCACGCAGGAATTTGATGGGATCCGCAATCTCAGGTATATTGCGGACTACTCTGAGAATATTGTCATAAGTAGAACGGGCTTTTTGCTCTGGGGCGACTTCGTAAGAACAACATTACACAATATAATATGAAGATAAAACAAGCTATCCTACATAGTTCTAGTATTTTTAATAGAATAAACTTTAAAAAAGGGAGGAAGTGATTTATACTATAAAAAAATAACAAATGAGGATTTAGTAGATGGATAATTTATTTCAATTTTTGGATAAAATATTGCCTTTAATTTCAACATTATTAGGAGCTTATATTACATATTTTGTTACTGTTTCGAGTAAAAAAAGTGAATTAAAAGTAAATGCACAAACTAAGGCAAGAGATGAATATTGGATACCATGTTCTATTGCAATTTCAAATTTGCAGAAAAAAATAGTTGAATTAACAAAAAAAGAAAATTGTTATGTTACCTTTCAAGGTGAAAATAGTTGTGAGCAGGAACTTCAGGAATTACTGAAATATCTTCAAGCTGATAAAAGAATTTACTTTTATGAAAGGACAAGAAACATATTAACTTTATTAAACGAAAGTATAGAAATTTATGAGACAGCAGTAAATGATGATGTACGATCTATTTTAAATATCTTTCGCAAACAATATTATGCTATGATAAAGGAATTTTCAGTATATAAAAATAATAATTGTACTGATTGTGAAATAGCTATTAGAACAACTTTTCCTCAAGAGATAAAAGAAGGAATATTAACCCAAAAAGGTATAATATGGTTTGGACAGGTATATGATGTTGATTTTGTAAGAGGTGATTATTCAAATACATTTTCTACAGACATGACTTATGGTTCTGAGGATTTCTATTATGAGGTATGGTTGCAAATAAAAGAATATGGTAGACAACGAGAAGAATTTGGATTATCCCCAGAACAAGAACTAGGCTTAGATGTCCTTGATTATGAATTTGAAAATTTTAGGAAATTTACTAGTCCTTTAGTTGAATTTATAAAAGGCATAAATTATCAAAACAAATATACTGCAATTTTTGAAACATTATCTTTGTTACAAGATGAAATCTTTAAGAATATTGATGATGTAACAATTTTATAATTTTTAGGCGTTCAGAAATGAGCGTCTATTTTTTTACCCAAAATCGAAAGGAGAAAGAAGAAATATGAATAAGCTAGTAAAGCGATTGCTGACAGGAACGCTTGCTTTTGCAACCATTCTCACGACATTACCTGTGACGGCGGTTCATGCTTCCGGCAATCAATACTGGACAGAATCAGCAGAACGTGTCGGCTACATTGAACACGTTATGAATGATGGTTCTATCAAATCTACATTCAATGAGGGACACATGAAAGTTGAGGGCGAAACTGCCTACTGCGTGGACATCAACACCAATTTCAAGAATGGCTATAAAACACGTTCTGACGCAAACACCCGTATGAGTAGCGATCAGATTGCGGACGTTGCTCTTTCCTTAGAGTACGTCAAGCAATATACCGCTTCTCATACGAACTTGAATTATAAACAAGGTTATCTGTTGGAACAGTGTGTTGTCTGGCAGAGATTGAGTGAACAGCTCGGCTGGCAGTGCGATAACGTCAGAGCTTCCTATAATGAAATCTCACAGGCAGTACAGAACGAAGTTTACGCTGGTGCGAAAGCATTTGTGAAAGCAAATAAGGGACGCTATGAATGTGGCGGTTACATTTATACTGGCGAAGGACAGGACATCGGACAGTTCTGGGCGAAGTTAAATGTAGGAAATGCAAAGGTCAAAAAGACTTCTTCCAATCCAACGGTCACAGATGGCAATGCCAACTATTCCTTTGAGGGTGCGACATTTGGTGTCTATTCTGATAAGGGCTGTAACAGCCAGCTTGCCACACTTACTGCCGATGGAAACGGCGATACCAAAGAAGTTGAGGTAAAAGCCGGAACAGTTTACATCAAAGAACTTTCCGCACCAAAAGGTTACAAGCTGGATTCTACTGTCCATGCCTTAAATGTGGAAGTTGGAAAAACAGCGACATTAACTGTTGCTGACACTCCAAAGGTCACAGAGACTTTGATTGATTTATTCAAAATTGACATGGAAACAGGAAAATCTACTCCACAGGGAACTGCTTCTTTAGAGGGTGCAGAGTTCACATGGAGCTATTATGACGGATACTACAATGCAGATAATCTACCTGCAAAAGCTACCCGTACATGGACAACCAAAACCGTTGCCGAAAAAGACAGTGACGGAACTATCCATTATGTATCCAGACTTGCCGACAGCTACAAAGTATCCGGCGACAGCTTCTATACACAGGACGGTAAAAATGTACTGCCACTTGGTACACTCACTGTCACAGAAACAAAAGCACCAAACGGCTACTTATTAGATGGTGCATATATGCAGGCTGACGGAAGTTCTGAACAAATTAAGGGGACGTACCTTACACAGATTTCCGAAGATGGCGAACTTGCCATACTTTCTGGAAGTAACCAGTATTCCGTATCTGACAAGGTTATCCGTGGCGGTGTAAAAATCCAGAAACGTGACCTTGAAACAAAGGATACCAAAGCACAGGGAAGTGCGACCTTACAGTACACAGAATTTAATATCATTTCCTTAAATGACAGTCCTGTACTGGTAGAGGGAAAATTATACAACAAGAATGAAACTGTCAAGAAGATTCAGACAGGCATTGATGGAATTGCTTCTACTTCTGCTGACTTGCTCCCTTACGGAAATTACAGATTAGAAGAAAGCAAAGCACCAGAGGGTTACTTGACAGACGGTGCAAAAGCAATCGACTTTTCTATCACGGAAGATGGAAAAATCGTTGACTTGACCGACAAATCCCACTCTGTCTACAACCAGATTAAGCGTGGCGATATTGAGGGTGTAAAAATCGGTGCAGGTACACACAAACGCCTTGCAGGTGTTCCATTCAGAATCACAAGCAAGACAACGGGAGAATCCCATATTGTAGTTACTGACAAAAACGGTCAGTTCTCCACTGCTTCAAGCTGGGCTTCCCACAAGGTCAATACCAATGCCGGAAAATCCAGTGAGAACGGTGTATGGTTTGGGACATCTGAACCAGACGACAGCAAAGGTGCATTACTCTATGATACCTATGTGATTGAGGAATTAAAGTGCGATTCCAACGCCGGATTTAAGCTGATTCCAGCCTTTGAGGTGGTCGTATCCAGAAATAAAGTGACCGTAGATTTAGGGACACTGACCGATGAATACGAAAAAGAAATCACAATCCATACCACAGCTACCGACAAGAAAACAGGCGAAAAAATGATTGTTACCGGAAAAGACATCAAGATCGTGGACAAAGTCACACTTGATGGATTGGAAACAGGCAGAAAATATAAGCTTTCCGGCTGGCAGATGTTAAAGGAAGAAAACGCCGAACTTCTGATTGACGGGAAACGTGTAGACAGTGATTATACTTTCACTGCTGACAGTGAAAAAATGACGGTTGAGATTACTTACAGTTTTGACGGTTCATCTCTTGGCGGTCAGAACCTTGTTACCTTTGAGGAATTGTACGATATGAACAATCCGAAAGAGCCTGTCAAGGTTGCCGAACATAAAGACATCAACGATGATGGACAGACGGTTCTTATCACAGAACGTATCATCAAAATCCATACGACCGCTACGGATAAGGACGGCAAGAAAGAAATCGAAGCCGGAAAAGATGTAACGATTGTGGATAAAGTCACATTAGATGGTCTGGAAGTTGGAACAAAATACAAACTTTCCGGCTGGCAGATGTTAAAAGAGGAAAATGCAGAACTTCTGATTGATGGAAAGAAAGTATCCAATGATTATGAGTTTACAGCCGACAATGAAAAAATGACGGTTGAGATTGCCTTTACCTTTGATGGTTCTTCTCTTGGTGGCAAGAGCCTTGTCACATTTGAGGAATTATACGATATGAGCAATCCAGACGAAGCAAAGAAAGTGACAGAACATAAGGACATCACAGACGATGGACAGACTGTGACAATCAAGGAAGTGCCGGAAGTCCCAGACACACCAAAGGATACCGACACGCCGGATACACCATCTACGGTTACTAAGACAAGTGACAGTCCAAAAACAGGCGACAATACCAATATCTATGCTTATCTTGCCATGCTCGGTCTTTCCTGCGTAGGGCTTGGCGGTATGCTTTACTTCAAACGCCGTAGAAAGAAATCGTAAGGCGGTAATGTAGCGGTTGGTAGAGCGTTCAAGGTCGCCACCCTTTTTACAACTTCACGCTCCCGTGAAGCTCTGATTTACGGGAGTGTGAAGTCCACTAGGGGCGTGGGGAGTGTAGCTCCCCACAAAGTACAGCAGGAAAGAACTTACAAATAGAAAGAAAAGAGGTCAATTATTTATGGAATTAAGATTTGTCGTACCAAATATGGAAAAGACATTCGGAAACTTGGAGTTTGCCGGAGAAAATACTACGGAACAGCAGAGAATCAACGGGCGTATGGCTGTCATTACCAGAAGCTACAACCTGTATTCCGATGTGCAGAGAGCTGATGATGTTGTCGTTGTGCTTCCTGCCAAAGCTGGTGAAAAACATTTTTCGCCGGAACAGAAAGTAAAACTTATCAACCCACGAATCACTACCGATGGTTATAAAATCGGGGAACGTGGATTTGTCAATTATATCCTGCTTGCAGACGATATGTTACCAGCAGAAAGTAAATAAGGGGGTATTCAGATTATGAGATTAGCAAATGGAATCGTCATTGATAAAGAAAAGACTTTTGGAGTGTTGAAGTTCTCCGCATTACGCCGTGAGGTTCATGTACAGAATGAAGATGGAACAGTCAGTGAAGAAATCAAGGAACGCACCTATGATTTAAAATGCAACACACAGGGACGCATGATACAGGTATCCGTTCCAGCGACTGTTCCGTTAAAGGACTATGACTACAACGCCGAAGTGGAACTTATCAATCCTGTTGCAGATACGGTAGCCAATGCGAATTACCGTGGTGCAGATGTGGACTGGTATGTAAAGGCAGACGATATTGTTTTGAAGAACAAAGGCACTCATGTCGGAAATCCACAGAACAATGCTCCACAGCAACCGCCGAAGAAATAAGAGGTGTTAGCGTATGACGTGGAAAAAGAAAGGTAACAGGATTCGTGCCAGTGACAAATCGCTGGTCTATCACTTCTGTATCGGTTGGCTGTTGCTCCTGTTCGTTGCGGTGTTCCTGCTACTGAATCTGCGACAGCTCCTTGTTATAGACTGGAAAGATTTTAACCTGCTCCATGCCGGAATTACTTGGACTGCCTACAATTCCATTACGGTTCTGATAGCGACTGGTGTTTGTGCATTGGTCGCTTTCCTCTACTACCGTTACGGATATGACCGTATCAAGCGGTTGCTACACAGACAAAAGCTGGCTCGCATGGTGCTGGAAAATAAATGGTATGAAGCGGAGAACACCAAAGACAGCGTTTTTTTCACTGACCTGCAAAGCAGATCAAGAGAAAAAATCGTGTGGTTTCCAAAGATTTATTACCAGATGGAAAAGGGACTGCTTCATATCTGCTGTGAAATCACAATGGGAAAATATCAAGAACAGCTCCTGTCCTTAGAGGATAAACTGGAATCGGGGCTGTACTGTGAGCTGACCGACAAGACACTGCATGACGGATACATCGAATACACCCTGCTCTATGATATGATAGCGAACCGTATTTCGATTGATGAAGTGGTTGCCGAAAACGGCGGTCTGCGGTTAATGAAAAATCTGGTGTGGGAATACGATTCACTTCCCCATGCCCTTATCTGCGGTGGTACAGGTGGTGGAAAAACCTATTTTCTGCTGACCATCATTGAAGCCTTGCTTAGAACCAATGCGGATTTATACATTCTTGACCCGAAGAACGCTGACCTTGCAGACTTGGGAATGGTCATGGAAAATGTCTACCACACGAAAGACGATATGATTGACTGCGTCAATGCCTTTTATGAGGGCATGGTCACACGCTCGGAAGAAATGAAACTGCACCCGAACTACCGTACAGGGGAAAACTATGCCTATCTGGGGCTTGCTCCACAGTTCCTTATCTTTGATGAATACGTGGCTTTCCTAGAAATGCTCACGACAAAAGAAAGCACCGCCCTGTTAAGCCAGCTAAAGAAAATCGTCATGCTTGGCAGACAGGCTGGATACTTTCTGATTGTGGCTTGCCAGCGTCCAGACGCAAAGTATTTCGGGGACGGTATCAGAGATAACTTTAACTTCCGTGTGGGGCTTGGTCGCATGAGTGAACTCGGCTACGGTATGCTCTTTGGAAGTGATGTGAAAAAACAGTTTTTCCAGAAGCGAATCAAAGGGCGTGGATACTGTGATGTAGGAACAAGCGTCATATCGGAATTTTATACTCCCCTTGTACCCAAAGGATATGATTTCTTGGGTACGATTGGGGAACTTACACACATAAGGCAGGACGGACAAGTGGCGTGCGAAGCGAAAGCCACAGGTACGGACTAGCCTTGCTGGTGTGGCGGTAGCCACGCCAGCATATATCAAGCCCCTCGGTATCTAACAGAGGGGCACAAATCACAAGGAAACATACACAAAAGTTACCGATTCTTGGCTAAAATCAAGCGTTTGGTAGCTTTTTTTACTGCTGTGACATCGGATTAAAAATGTCACAGTTTTTTCGTAAAGGGGGTATCACACTGAATGATACAGAGTGGATACAGGATTTTGCAGACAGGCGTTTGCAGTACGGTGTATCCCAGACGAAACTTGCGGTCATGGCTGGAATCAGCCGTGAACATTTAAGCCGTATCGAATCCGGCAAGGTGGCGGTCACAGAAGAAATGAAAGTGAAACTACTGGAAGCTCTGGAAAAATTCAACCCAGAAGCACCGCTTACCATGCTGTTTGATTATGTGAGGATACGGTTTCCGACACTGGATATTGGACACATCATTAAGGACATCTTACAGCTCAATATCCAGTACATGATACATGAGGACTTCGGGCATTACAGCTACACGGAACACTACTACATCGGAGATATTTTCGTATACACTTCTCCCGATGAAGAAAAAGGTGTTCTGCTGGAACTGAAAGGAAAAGGCTGTCGCCAGTTTGAAAGTTATCTGCTGGCACAGGAACGGAGCTGGTACGACTTCCTTATGGACGCTCTGGTGGACGGCGGTGTGATGAAACGCCTTGACCTTGCCATCAATGACCATACAGGAATGTTGGATATTCCAGAACTGACCGAAAAATGCCGGAATGAGGAATGTGTATCGGTGTTCCGTTCCTTTAAGTCCTATGCTTCCGGCGAACTGGTCAAGCATGAGGAACAGGACAAGGCTGGTATGGGTTATACGCTTTATATCGGCTCGCTAAAAAGTGAGGTGTACTTCTGTGTCTATGAAAAAAACTATGAACAGTACATCAAACTGGGGATTCCCATTGAGGAAGCACCGATAAAAAACAGATTTGAAATACGGTTGAAAAATGAACGTGCTTATTATGCTGTCCGTGACCTGCTGACCTACTATGACGCTGAACGGACGGCATTTTCTATTATCAACCGTTATGTACGCTTTGTGGATAAGGAAGCAGACAAGAAACGGAGCGACTGGAAATTATCTGTCCGCTGGGCGTGGTTCATCGGGGAAAACAGAGAGCCGTTAAAGCTCACGACCAAACCCGAACCCTACACACTGGACAGAACCCTACGCTGGATTCAACGGCAGGTTGACCCGACACTCAAAATGCTGGAAACAATCACAGCGAAAACAGGGATTGATTATCTGAAAGAAATCCGTAAATCCACGAAACTGACGGAAAAGCATTACAAGATAATTGAACAGCAGACCACATCTACCGAAGATGTGATTTTAGAAAAGGAGAATTGAAAAATGCAACGATTATTATTTGACTTCCTGTTCTTCTCTTTAGGGGGAACAGTTGGCGTGGTTGCCATGTGTATTTTACAGGCTGGCAGACAGTCTGACCGAAAAATGATGGAACTGAAAGGAGAAAAGAAAGCATGAATTTTGGACAGAACCTTTATAACTGGTTTTTAAGCAATGCACAGAGCCTTGTGCTGATGGCGATTGTTGTTATCGGTATCTACTTGGGATTCAAGCGTGAGTTTTCCAAACTTATCGGATTCTTGGTAGTTGCCTTAGTAGCCGTTGGTCTTGTATTCAATGCGTCCGGCGTAAAAGACGTATTGTTACAGTTATTCAATAAGATTATTGGAGCGTAAAGCCTATGGAAGAATGTAGCGTATTGATTGAAACGACCAAATCAGCAGAGGATAAAACCTCTCGCTGGTTTGATTTACCCATTGATTATGAGCTGTTCCGTGACCTGCTCGGGGTGGAAGCTGACAGTAAAGATTATCAAATCACAGACATGAAGCTCCCTTTTGCTGGCGACATTGTAAGGACAACTTCTGTCAGACGGTTAAACAAGCTGTACTTTGCTTACACGGATTTATCGCCAGAGGTTCAGCAGGCTTATAAAGAGTTGATTCCCTACTGTGGCGGTGTTGAGGATTTATTGCAGAAGTCGGAAGAATTTCTGTTTTATCCAGAGTGCCACAACATCATGGACGTTGCCCGTTACCGCTTGGAGCATAACATTGAATTTTCTGCTCTCTCCGAAAAGGGAAAGAAATATTTTAATCTGGAAGCCTACGCCCATGAGCTGGAAGAAAAAGGACGTTATGCTCTCTGCAACAACGGTATGTTCAAGCTGTAATGTGCGGTGATTCTTATGGCAGATTTTATGAATACAACCGAAAGGAAGTGACCGCTTATGATTGATGATATGCAAGTCTATATAGCCAATCTTGGCAAGTACAATGAGGGAGAACTGGTCGGGGACTGGTTCTCTTTTCCATTGGACGAAGAAGTGATTGCAGAACGTATCGGCTTAAATGCTGAGTACGAAGAATACGCAATCCATGATACGGACAACTTCCCGATGGAGATTAGCGAATACATTTCCATCGAAGAACTGAACCGTATCTATGAGCAGTTGGAAGAATTACCGGATTACCTGCTGGACGACTTGGACAGTTTTATATCCTGCTATGGAAGTCTGGAAGAACTGGTGGAACATAAGGACGACATCATTCTGTATTCCGGCTGTGAAACGATGACCGATTTAGCCTACTATCTGATTGATGAAGAACAGGTACTCGGAGAAATCCCGTCCTCTTTACAGAACTATATCGACTATGAAGCCTACGGGCGTGACCTCGATATAGAGGGGACATTTATTGCAACAAACGTTGGTATCTGTGAGGTATTGCGTTAAGGGCTGGCAGATCAGCACCGCCACTGGTGCTACTGTCAGCTTTTCTCTTGGGGGCAGTCTGGGAAATCCGGCTGTCCCTGTTGTTAGGAAAATGAAGAAAGGAGCATTTACAAGTGAAGAAAATCCGAAGTTATACAAGTATCTGGAACGTGGAAAAGGTACTGTATGCCATCAATGATGTAAACCTGCCATTCCCCGTGACCTTTACCCAGATTACATGGTTTGTGCTGACGGAATTTATCATCATTCTGTTTGCAGACGTACCGCCACTTTCCATGATTGAGGGTGCATTTTTAAAATATTTCGGGATTCCCGTTGCCCTTACATGGTTTATGTCACAGAAAACCTTTGACGGGAAAAAGCCATACAGTTACATCAAGACGATGGTGCTGTATGCCCTGCGTCCCAAAGTGACTTATGCCGGAAAAGCCGTGAACCTGCATAAGCAGAAATTTGAGGAAACTATCACGGCAGTAAGGAGTGTGACCTATGTTCCCGATTAAATATATCGACAATAACCTTGTCTGGAATAAGGACAATGAGGTATTCGCCTACTATGAGCTGATACCGTACAATTATTCATTCTTATCCCCAGAGCAGAAATACCTTGTGCATGACAGCTTCCGTCAGCTTATAGCACAGTCCCGTGAGGGAAAGATTCATGCGTTACAGATTGCAACCGAAAGCTCAATCCGAAGCATACAGGAACAGTCAAAGAAGCTGGTAACTGGAAAGCTCCGTGAGGTAGCAATCCAAAAGATAGACGACCAGACCGAAGCCCTTGTATCCATGATAGGCGACAATCAAGTAGATTACCGTTTCTTTCTGGGATTCAAGCTCATGGTCACAGAGGACGAAGTCAATCTGAAGAACATCAAAAAATCGGTATTTCTGACATTCCGTGAGTTTTTGAATGAGGTAAGGCATACGCTGATGAATGACTTTGTTTCCATGAGCAATGATGAAATCAATCGTTATGTGAAGATGGAGAAATTACTGGAAAACAAAATCTCCCGTAGGTTCAAAATCCGCCGACTGGAAGCCAAAGACTTTGCGTATCTGATGGAACACCTCTACGGCAGGGACGGGATAGCCTACGAAGATTATGTGTATCCTCTTCCAAAAAGAAAATTAAAAAGAGAAACACTGATTAAGTATTATGACCTTATCCGTCCTACCCGTTGCGTGGTGGAAGAAAGCCAGCGATATTTGCGTCTGGAACATGAGGACAGTGAAAGCTATGTGTCCTACTTTACGGTCAATGCGATTGTCGGGGAACTGGACTTCCCATCATCGGAAATCTTTTATTTCCAGCAACAGCAGTTCACATTCCCTGTGGATACGTCCATGAATGTTGAGATTGTCGGAAATAAGAAAGCCTTAACCACTGTCCGTAATAAGAAAAAGGAATTAAAGGACTTGGACAATCACGCCTATCAAGCCGGAAATGAAACAAGTTCAAATGTGGTGGAAGCCTTAGACAGTGTCGATGAACTGGAAACAGATTTAGACCAGAGTAAGGAAAGTATGTACAAGTTAAGTTACGTCATACGGGTGTCTGCACCCGATCTTGACGAACTGAAACGCCGTTGTGATGAAGTCAAGGACTTTTACGATGATTTGAATGTGAAACTGGTTCGCCCTGCCGGAGATATGATGGGACTGCATGGAGAGTTTCTTCCTGCCAGCAAGTGTTATATCAATGATTATATCCAGTATGTGAAATCCGATTTTTTAGCCGGACTTGGTTTCGGTGCTACTCAGATGTTGGGAGAAAATACAGGAATCTATATCGGATATTCCGTGGATACAGGAAGAAATGTCTACCTGCAACCGTCCCTTGCCAGTCAAGGGGTAAAAGGTACGGTCACAAATGCGTTGGCTTCTGCTTTTGTAGGTTCGCTTGGCGGTGGAAAATCATTCTGTAATAACCTGCTAGTATATTATTCCGTCCTGTTCGGTGGACAGGCAGTTATCCTAGACCCGAAAAGTGAGCGTGGAAGCTGGAAAGAAACTCTGCCGGAGATTGCAGAGGAAATCAACATTGTAAATCTTACCAGCGACAAGGAAAATGCAGGGCTTCTTGACCCGTTTGTAATTATGAAAGATAAAGAGGACGGAGCTACACTGGCAAAAGAAATTTTAACATTTTTAACAGGTATCTCAACCCGTGATGGAGACAAGTTCCCTGTGCTTATCAGTGCAATCAGCAAAGTATCAGAAAGTGAACACAGAGGATTGCTAAATGTTATCACAGAATTACGGAAAGAAAATACGCCTATTGCAAACCATATCGCAAATCATATTGACAGTTTTACAAATTATGATTTTGCACACCTGCTCTTTTCAGACGGAACAGCGAAAAATACTATCAGTTTGGATAACCAGCTCAATATCATACAGGTTGCGGATTTGGTTCTGCCGGATAAAGATACTACTTTTGACGAATACACGACCATTGAACTGTTGTCGGTATCCATCTTAATTGTTATCAGTACCTTTGCCCTTGACTTTATTCACAGTGACCGAAGCATTTTTAAAATCGTGGATTTGGACGAAGCATGGGCGTTCTTAAATGTGGCACAGGGCGAAACACTCTCAAATAAACTGGTGCGTGCTGGTAGAGCCATGAACGCCGGAGTCTATTTCGTGACACAGTCCTCTGGGGACGTATCGAAAGAAAGTCTGAAAAATAACATCGGCTTAAAGTTTGCGTTCCGCTCCACAGATACCAATGAAATCAAACAGACCTTAGAGTTTTTCGGACTGGACAGTGAGGACGAAAACAACCAGAAACGGTTGAGGGATTTGGAGAACGGACAATGCTTAATGCAGGATTTATACGGGCGTGTCGGCGTGGTACAGATACACCCTGTCTTTGTAGAACTGCTCCATGCCTTTGATACCAGACCGCCGATAAAAAGTGAGGTGGATTTGGAATGATGAAATCTGTCACAAAAGAAAAGATATTCCATGTGCTGAAAATGGTTCTGCTTGCCGTGACCGTCACGCTGGTACTGCTGTCCCTGCTTGGGACAGTGGCTCATGCGTCTGGACTGGTCGATGATACAGTCAATGCAGACAACCTGTATTCAAAGTATCCGCTTTCCAATTATCAGCTTGATTTCTATGTGGACAATAGCTGGTCATGGCTTCCGTGGAACTGGCTGGACGGCATTGGAAAATCGGTGCAGTACGGGCTTTACTGTATCACAAATTTTGTCTGGACAATCAGCCTGTATCTTAGCAATGCCACAGGGTATGTGGTGCAACAGGCATATAAGCTGGACTTTATCAATGACATGGCAGACAGTATCGGGAAAAGTATCCAGACACTCGCCGGAGTGACCGAAAACGGATTTTCCAGCAGTGGATTCTATGTGGGATTCCTGCTCATTATCATTTTGATTGTAGGTGTTTATACCGCCTATACAGGGCTTCTCAAACGGGAAACAAGCAAGGCACTTCACGCCGTTATCAACTTTGTGGTGGTATTTATCGTGTCTGCGTCCTTTATTGCCTACGCTCCCAATTATATCCAGAAAATCAATGATTTCAGTTCAGACATCAGCACCGCTTCTCTGGACTTGGGGACAAAAATCATGCTCCCCGATTCACAAAGCAAAGGCAAGGACAGCGTAGACCTTATCCGTGACAGCCTTTTTGCGATACAGGTAGAAAAACCGTGGCTGTTGTTGCAGTTCGGGAACAGCGATACCGAAGAAATCGGGACTGACCGTGTAGAAGCTCTGGTATCTGCCAGCCCGTCCGATGAAGATGGGGAAACAAGGGAAAATATTGTAAAAACAGAGATTGAGGATAACGACAATGACAACCTTACCATTCCACAGGTCGTCAACCGTCTTGGCATGGTGTTCTTCCTGCTCATTTTCAATCTCGGTATCACAATCTTTATCTTCCTGCTTACCGGAATGATGTTATTTTCCCAGATACTATTTATCATATATGCCATGTTTCTACCTATCAGTTTTTTACTGTCCATGATACCGACCTATGAGAACATGGCAAAACAGGCAGTTGTCCGTGTGTTCAATGCCATTATGACAAGAGCCGGAATCACTCTGATTGTGACCGTGGCATTTTCGATTTCCAGTATGTTCTACAACATCTCCACGGACTATCCGTTCTTTATGGTGGTGTTTTTGCAGATAATCTGCTTTGCCGGAATCTATATGAAGCTCGGAGAACTAATGAGTATGTTCAGCCTTAATGCGAATGACAGCCAGCAGATAGGTCGTCGGATATTCCGTAGACCGATGGTGTTCATGCGACACAGGGCAAGACGTATGGAACGCCGAATTGCAAGGGCTGTTGGTACAGGAAGTATGGTCGGAGCTGGTGCTGGTGCAGTCGCTGGTTCTGCTTATAATCACTCTCGTTCTACACATAAAAATACGCCAGCCAGACCACAAAGGAATAATGATGTTTCGATGGGAAGCCGTGTCGGTTCTGCGGTAGGTGCTGTGATGGATACGAAAAATAAAGTCCGTGACAGTGCTTCCTCACTGAAAGAAAATGTGAAAGACCTGCCGACACAGGCTGGTTATGCTGTCCACTCTGCAAAACAGAAAGCAAAGGATAACGTATCTGACTTTAAGCGTGGCGTTGTGGAAGAACGGGAAAACCGACAGGAACAGCGTACACAGAAACGCAATCAGCACAGGGAAAATATCTCACAGAAAAAGCAGGAATTACAGAAAGCACAGGAAGCAAGACAGACAGTTCATGCGAATGGATCAGCGACAGCCGGAGCTACCAGAAGCCATGAACGCCCTGTTGCCACACCTGTTCCAAAACCTGCACAGACCGATACAGTTACTAAGCCGGATATGAAACGTCCTGTTACTTCTTCTGTGATAAAAAATGCAGAAGTCAAGGCTGGAAAAGAAAATGTCCGAACCAATATCAGACAGGAACAACAGGTCAAATCTGTTGCCAGAACGAATCAGTCAAACGTAGCGGAATCCAGAAGTAATCAAAAGAAAACAACCGTACAGAAACAGGTCAACCAAAAACAAAATCGTAAGACTGTTACGAAGCAACCAGAGAAAGGACGGAAGAAATGAGATTAAAACGTATCCTTATCATAGGTACGATATTTCCAGTCCTTTTCTCCATCGTCCTCTTTTTCGGGATATTGATTTCCGGCGAAGATGACGACAGTTCAAACAGCTATTCGCCTGTCTATTCTGGCATGAACCTGTCAGCCGATGTCCTCAAACATCAGCCGATGGTAGAAAGATACGCCAGAGAAAACGGTATCTCGGAGTATGTGAACGTCCTGCTTGCCATCATACAGGTGGAAAGTGGCGGTACGGCTACCGATGTCATGCAGTCCAGCGAAAGTCTGGGACTACCGCCAAACTCATTAAGTACAGAAGAATCCATTAAGCAGGGGTGTAAATATTTTGCGTCCCTGCTTTCTTCCTGTAAAGCAAAAGGCATGAATGACATTAACGTGGTCATTCAATCTTATAACTATGGTGGTGGCTATGCAGACTATGTGGCGAAGAACGGGAAAAAGCACAGTTTCAATCTTGCAGAGAATTTCGCAAGAAACAAATCTGGCGGTACAAAAGTGACCTATACCAATCCGATAGCTGTCAGTAAAAATGGTGGCTGGCGTTATAACTACGGAAATATGTTTTATGTGGAGCTGGTCAACCAATATCTGACCGTGAAGCAGTTCAGCAACGAAACGGTACAGGCGGTTATGAATGAAGCATTGAAATATCAAGGTTGGAAATATGTCTATGGTGGCAGTAATCCGAACACCTCTTTTGACTGTTCTGGTCTTACCCAGTGGTGCTACGGAAAAGCCGGAATCAGCCTGCCACGAACTGCACAGGCACAGTATGACGCAACCCAGCATATCCCATTGTCACAGGCACAGGCTGGCGATTTGGTCTTTTTCCATTCCACTTATAATACCAGTGACTATGTTACCCATGTAGGAATCTATGTGGGAAACAATCAGATGTATCATGCCGGAAATCCAATCGGCTATACCGATTTGACCTCTGCCTACTGGCAACAGCACATCATTTGTGCCGGAAGAATCAAACAATAGAAAGGACTTGAAATATGTTTAAGAAAAAAGAAAAAACAGAGAAAGCACCTAAGAATAAGAAAGTGCGTACCATGAAAGTCGGGACACATAAGAAATCTGTCCTGCTGTTGTGGGCGGTGCTTCTGGCAAGCACCAGCTTTGGTGTGTATAAGAACTTTACCGCCATTGACACCCACACGGTACATGAAAAAGAAATCATTCAGCTAAGATTGAACGATACCAACGGTATTGAGAATTTCGTCAAGAACTTTGCGAAAGCCTACTACTCATGGGATACCAGCAAGGAAGCCATTGAAGCAAGGACAACAGAAATCAGTAAATACCTTACCAAAGAATTACAGGACTTGAACGCTGATACCATCAGAACGGACATACCAACCAGTGTTACGGTTACAAATGTGCTGGTCTGGAATGTGGAACAGTCTGGAATGAACGATTTTACCGTTGCCTACGAAGTAGATCAGCAGGTAAAAGAGGGAGAACAGACACAGGCAGTCACAGAAAACTACACCGTGACCGTTCATGTGGATAAGGACGGTGCAATGGTCATTACCCAGAATCCAACCCTTGCTCCGGCGGTACAGAAATCAAAGTATGAACCGAAAGTACAGGAAGCAGATGTCAGTGTCAGTTCCGACACAGTCAAGGACGCTACCGCTTTCTTGGAAACATTCTTTAAGCTGTATCCGACAGCTACGGAAAAAGAACTTGCCTATTACGTCAAAGACGGTGTGCTTGCTCCTGTTTCCGGCGACTATGTATTTTCGGAACTGGTAAACCCTGTCTTTACCAAAGACGGCGATAACCTCAAGGTCAGTGTGTCTGTGAAGTATCTGGATAACAAGTCGAAAATGACACAAATCTCACAGTATGAGCTTATGCTTCATAAGGACGATAACTGGAAGATTGTAGAATAAATAATCAAGGCTTGCGTCATAAACCGTATAGTATGCTCCGCAAGCCTCATTTCGGTATGATTTGCAAGCTGATTAATATAGTTGTTACATTTCGTTTAAGAGATTATAATAATTAAAATAGCTAAAATCTATCAATTTTTAACAGTAGTATGTGGACATAGTTGATAAAAAATTGCTTTTTCAATGATAAGATATATTTCTAAGGAGGAACGAGATATGGCACAGAGCATTTTGATTGTAGACGACGAAAGAGATATTGTATCAATGCTAAATCAATATTTTTGCAAAATTGGTTATGTAGTATACACAGCAATTAACGGAAAAGAAGCACTGAATGCAATCACAAAACATCCAGATATTATTTTATTAGATATAAATATGCCAGATATGAATGGTTTTACAATTTGTGAAAAAATCAGGAATTTTGTGTCCTGTCCTATTATTTTTTTAACAGCTCGGATTGAGGACTGTGATAAAATCAAAGGATTTGCTGTCGGTGGTGACGACTATGTTGTAAAGCCTTTCTCCGTTGATGAATTAGAAGCCAGAGTTGCTGCACATTTGCGGAGAGAAAAAAGACATGGTTCGTCCGCAATAGTTCAGTTCGATAATAATATAGTAATTGATTATTCATCACGAGTTGTTTTTTATAGAAATGCTGAAATAAATTTTACGAAGAAAGAGTTTGATATTATTGAATTTCTTTCACAAAACAAGGGGATTATTTTTGATCGTGAGACAATTTATGAAAAAGTATGGGGCTTAGATGGTTCTGGCGACAATTCTGTTATTACAGAACATATACGCCGGATAAGAACAAAATTCCTTTCTATAGGCGACAATCCTTATATAGAAACTGTCTGGGGGTGCGGATATAAATGGAAAAAGTAAGGCGAAAAAATTCAAGGCATTATATTGACAACATGAGTATTAAAAATTCGTTTGTTTTTTATGCTCTTATTTCCTTAGTGATTGGTATTGTAATAGGTGTTATATCTATTACTCTTGTAGATGATTACAGAATAAACCTTAACTATAAATATGAGGACATGACAACAAGGTATGATATACCTGAAAATGGTTCATTTACAGCGAAATATAACAAAGACCAAACAGAATACACAATATATAATGCAAGTGAAAAGGAAGTATGTAATTTTGTTGTAGACTATCAAAAGGAACGTCCAGTACAAGAATATATTTATCCTAATCATGTTTCTTACATTGAAGTTTCACCAAAGTTTACTAAACATGATAGAATTGTGGATTCTGCTCTAGGTGTGGTTAATATTGTCACCATTCCTATTGTTCTTTCAATTAGCATGATTCTTTGTGTGACTATCTTTGTAAACCGAAAATTAGTAAGACCCATAAAGTTACTGACGAATGCATACAGAAAAGTCGAAAACAACGAACTGGATTTTACGTTGCCGTACCCTTATAAAGACGAGATGGGGAGGCTGTGTCTTGCATTTGAGAAGATGAAAAATTGTTTATATCAAAACAACCAAAAAATGATACGGCAATTTACTGAACAAAGGAGATTAAATGCTGCTTTTTCACATGATTTACGCACGCCTTTAACAATACTAAAAGGACATACCACAATGTTGTTATCATTTATTCCCAAAGGATTAGTTTCTCAACAGGAGGTACTCGACGAATTATCAACAGTACGCAACAATGTGGAACGGCTTGAAAAATACGTTAGTGCTATGACAAACTTATACCGTTTAGAAGATATAGAAATCGAAAAAGAAAACATAAACTTTGACTTCTTATTAAAAACCTTATCAAATACAACGGAAATGCTCTGTTCTGATATAGAATATACGATTAAAACAAATTGTAATAAACAGCAAACTCTATTTATCAATCTTGAAATTATCATACAAATTTATGAAAACCTGTTGTCTAATAGCATTAGATATGCTAAGTCGATGATAGCTATTGATGTAAATAAACAGGAGGAATTTTTATTGATTACGGTCTCTGACGATGGCTGTGGTTTCAAAAGTACGGATATAGAACGTGTAACATTACCATTTTATAAACCATCGCAAGATACTACGTCTGAACATCTAGGTCTGGGATTAAACATTTGTAAAATATTATGTGAAAGGCATGGAGGTACAATAAAAATTTCAAATAATCATAAGGGGGGAGCCTGTGTTACAGCTTGTATAAAAATTGCATATGTTGATGAAAAATAGACATTTTCCCCATATAATTGCATTAAGCACTTATAAAGGAGGTTTCGATTATGAAAAAAATTATCTGTATTATTTTAATAACTGTCACAAGCATTTTGTCCGGGTGCAATTCAACATCAGATGAAGAAATAATATCATCACAGGATTTCAAAGAGAATTATGAGGTTTCGTCCTATGGAACTGAGGAAAAAATTAATACTTTATCAGATGTTGAGCTTACATCAAGTGAAAAAGAGTATTCTGACTTAGAAAACGCAAAATTTTTTTTAGAAAATAACTCCAACAAAGAGTATCATTATTCTAAAGCCTATTTTGAAATTGAAGCGGAGCAATCAGAAACATGGTATCAATTAACTCAACTTTATGACCCATCAAAAGATAACGAAGATGATGCAGTTATAAATCCCACCGAAAGATTAAGTTTACCATTTGATATTTCCTCGGTTTATGGCGAACTCCCATCAGGGCACTATAGAATAATAGTAAGTATTTCTTATTTCGAATCCCCTAAAGATTGGGATTATGACACTTATTATTTGGCATGTGAATTTACATTAAAATAGTATATCAGAAAGGAAACAAATGGGAACAGCAAAATGGATATACTGTCCTATATGCAAGAATAAAACAAGAACAAAAATCAGAACGGATACTAAGTTGATAAATTTTCCACTGTATTGTCCAAAATGCAAACAGGAAAACCTAATTAATGCCAGCAAATTAAAAATAACAGTAATCAAAGAGCCAGACACTTAGATGCAGAGCCGATAATTCAGAGGATTTCATATCTCATAGATTATCGGCTCATTTTTATTACCTATCACCATATCCCGTATGATTGGCAGGCAAATAAAAATGGAGGAACTAATCTTCCCCCACTTCCTTTGATTTGATGATACCAGCAGCGACGCTCTCCATGACAACCATATCTTTGTCGTCGAAAGTATCAAGCTGTTGTTCCAACTGTCTGCGGCGAGTGCTTTTTACTTTGTCACTGGTCGGCAGGAAAATTTCATCAACAGACACATTAAGTAGAGTTACAAGGTCATAAAACACCTGTAAACTTGGGTGCTGCCCTTTATTCTCAATATTCGTCAGATAGCGTGGGTCAATTTCAATTTTTGCTCCCACCTGTTCACGGGTCAGACCTTGTTTCATCCTTGCCGCTTTGATGGCAAGACCAAAGGCTCTGAAATCGTATTTATCTTCTGTTTTACGCATAATTAATCACCTCACTACATTTTACTGTTCCTAAAGAATTTGTAACAGGTACAGTAAAACGTATTGCAAGGTTTATCAGTTCCTATGAACAGGTAAATAACAATATATGCTGCTTGGCGGTAAAAAAAAAACCGTTGTCAGCAGTAATGCTTTTATACGTCCTTTTAGATAGAACGACGGTTCATACAGCCGCCGTTTTATTTTTGTCCAACGGTGGACAAACTACTGGTTGGTTTTGTTTTAGCGGCTTCAGGAGGTAGCCGCATGGAATGCCTATACATTCAACAACATTCGACCATTGGTAGCTTGTTAAAAAAATCCGTTTAACTTTTGCGGATTATATCGCTCTTGTATATGGTTTTTCACATCACATAGCAGGAACAATTTATAAGGCACAAGAACAGCACGTCAGTATTGCTCTTGTGCTTTTTTGCTACTTAAAAAAATTTTTTGATTTTTTTCTGATTCGGGTTACAAATCACCCCTCCGTGTTGAGTGTTAGTGCGGAAAGAGGTAAAAAGCCTTTTCGCTTTAGCAACTTCAACTTGAAAGGAGGTGAGATTATGAAACCTTCTTCATTTGAGAACGCTATAAGACTTCAATTTGACTGTCTGGCTCGTAAGGTGATTGGCAGAACTGTAAAGAACTACAACAAAGAACTTGCCAGACGTGCAAAGCATGAAATATCTTTCTGTGAAATACCAGAGCTGGAATTAAACCAGTTGGGTGTATCGGACGAATACTCGCTTGAATTTACTTCCTTTGATGTGTTCGGTACAGAAGTTCGTGTCTATGATGAGAAATTATGTGAAGCAATCAAAAAATTAAGTGAAAGACGACGCAATGTTGTGTTGATGTTCTACTTTCTGGAATTACCAGACGCAGAAATCGCAGAGATTTTGGATATTTCCAGAAACTCTGTTTATAGAAACAGAATGTGTTCACTAAAGCTCATTAGAGATATGTACGAGGAGGAATTATAACATGATGAAGTCTACAAAAAAGTGTCCTCTATTCTCCACAATCAGTTTAGCTGCTGATGGCGACGAAGTGGCAATAGAGAAAATTTTAAATCACTATGACGCTTACATATCAAAAGCAAGTTTACGCCCGTTCTATGATGAACACGGAAATATGTATATTGTGGTCGATATGGAACTGAAAGGCAGAATTAGAGCTGCCCTTATTAAAGCAATTCTAGGTTTTGAAGTCAGAGTGAAATAAGCGAATATATACGGAGTGTGATACCACCTCATTCCAGCTCCGTTTTACAAGTGTTCTTTGAAAATTGAATAAAGTAATCAGATACGTTTGATATGCGGTGAGCCGACGGACTGGAACGCCATGACCCATGAAAAGGAGGGATAAAGAAGCGAGCGACCACGCCAGTGATCCGTAAGCGACTGTTGGAAAAGTTGCTGCCATGACCCGTATATCAGAATAATGATACACTCGCATGGTGCGGTTCACCCATCAGAATGGGAATGGTGAAATTCCAGTGGAGCTTTCCAAAGCCATCTGATTACTTCTTACTTTATAGACAAATTCTTTCATAATGTACAAGCATTTTTGCATACTTTGTAAATATATTGTAGTGAGGTGGTTCAATGGCAAATGACGCAAAGGTAGTTTGCAAGAATGTTTTTAAAAATTGTGATAAAGCGGCGTTTACAAAAGCATTTACTCTAAAATGGATAGAGTTGATAAATCAATATGAAAAAAATAAAGGAAGGGCAACTCCTGCCAGATGATAGACAAACTATCCTACAAGATGTTATAATAACATTATGTAGAGATAGTTTGTTTCGTCTTCTCAAAAAGGAGAACGAAGCATGATAGAATCAAAATCAAGAGTTGCTATTTATTGCCGCTTATCAGAGGAAGATAGAAACAAACAATCAGAAACAGACGACAGTAACAGTATTCAGAATCAAAAGTCAATGTTACTTCAATACTCATTAGAGCATGGTTGGGAAGTCTACAACATATACAGTGATGATGATTACACTGGTTCTGACAGACGACGACCAGAATTTAACAGGTTGTTGGAGGACGCAAAGAATCGTAAATTTGATATTGTCCTTTGTAAGACACAATCCAGATTTACCAGAGAACTAGAATTAGTGGAAAAATATATCCACGGTCTTTTTCCTATTTGGGGTATTCGCTTCATCAGCATTGTTGATAATGCAGATACCGCTAATAAAGGAAATAAGAAATCAAGACAGATTAACGGTCTGGTGAATGAGTGGTACTTGGAGGATATGTCAGAGAACATTAAAAGCGTTCTCACTGACAGAAGAAAGAACGGACACCATATCGGTGCTTTTGCTCTGTATGGTTACAAAAAAGACCCTGACGTAAAAGGGCATTTGATTATTGATGAAGAAGCTGCGGAAGTTGTCAGAGAAGTTTTTACACTGTTTTCACAGGGATATGGAAAGACCGCCATTGCCCGTATGCTGAATGACAGAGGAATACCAAACCCTACGGAATACAAACGACTTCATGGTTTGCGTTACAAGCAGCCTAAAACGAAAAACAGTACCCTATGGAAATATTTTGCCATATCAGATATGTTGGTGAATGAAATCTATATCGGGAATATGGTTCAAGGGAAATATGGCAGCGTTTCTTATAAGACAAAGCAAAACAAACCCAGACCCAAAGACGAGTGGTACAGAGTTGAGGGTACACATGAGCCGATTATTGACCGTGAGTTATGGGATAGGGTTCAAGCATTGGTAGCTCAAAAGGCAAAACCTTTCACAGTTGGCACAATCGGTTTATTTGCCAGAAAAGCTCGCTGTATGAATTGTGGTTATACAATGCGTTCGTCAAAGAATCATGGTAAGCATTATTTACAATGCTCTAACCGCCATGTAGCAAAGGACGCTTGTATAGGTTCTTTCATTTCAGTAGACAAATTAGAAAAAGCTGTGATTGATGAACTTAATAAGTTATCCGCAGAATATCTTGACAAAGATGAGCTTGAACAAAATGTGCAATTCAACAATGACTTGCGAGGTCAAAAAGAAGCTCTGGAAACGGAGATTGCTGCTTATCAAAAAAAGATTGCGGAATATACAAAAGGAATCCGAGAATTATATTTAGATAAGGTAAAGGGTATTCTTTCCGAACTTGATTACTTGGATTTATCCAAAGACTTCTCAACACAAAAAGAAAGGCTCGAAAAACTGATGATTGATACGCAGAAACAGCTTGATGTTATTGAAAGAAAAATGCTGATTGGCGACAACAGACGACAGTTAATCGAGCAATATACAAATCTTGAACACTTAGACAGGGAAACGGTTGAAAAGCTGATTGATTATGTATTGGTTGGCAAAAAAGACCCTGTAACTAAGGAAGTACCTATTGAAATACATTGGAATTTCTAGGGTTCTCATATCTGGCAGCTAGTATGCCAGATTATCGGGAACTTTCTTTTAAAACCTCAATGTTGTCTTTATACAATCGCACCCTCTGCAGCAAGATCCTCGAACAGATCAGTGATCGGATCACCTTTACTCTGAAATTCACATGCATTAAATGGTACGCCACCTGCTGCCTGTGGCCAGACTCCCACTGTGTGATCGATATAATACGGTCCAAATCCGGATTTCTCAATTTCCTCCATGGAAAGGTCCCGGGTAAGCTGATGTACAATAGTGGATACCATTTCCAGATGACTGAGTTCTTCTGTTCCTATGTCGTTGAGCAAAGCAGAAGTCGTTCGGTTCGGCATGGTAAAACGCTGGGAAAGATAACGCAGGGAAGCGCTGATCTCACCGTCCGGGCCACCAGAGTGCAGTACCCTATAATAGTCCCGCAACCCTAGTGTTTATGCGGGTTTGCGGGATTTTCAATTCTGAAAAAATATTACGAAAGTGTTAAAATGACTGAAATGGCACTTTTTATAGAAGTCTGAAATTCAGGAAATAATGATGTCAAAAGACATTTTTCCGGATTCTTTATCATATATAATCTGCTCCACAACACTTCTGATTAGATTTCCTTTTTCTTCATAACCTACGTCTGGATTCTTCAGGACATCCGCAACAGAACGGATCTCTTTCAGGACTTCTTCTGTATTAGGTTGCTCTGACTGTTCTTCCTGTAATAGCTGTGAAAGGGCAGCAGTCAATTCTAATCGGTCTGATACCAGACGATCCTTATTACTCTTGTATTCTTCTAGAGTATCTACGCCTGCCTCATAAGCCTCTTTGATTCTGCTTTCTCTCATGGTGAGCTTACTGATCTCTCTTTGTAACTGTTCGATCTGCAGTGAATGATCAGTCTTTTTCTTTTTGCATACATATGTAAATTCTGCTCCATCTAAGATCTGATCAAAATAACTTATCACAGCTTCTTCGGCCTTTTTGACTGATAAGGCAACAGAAGTCTTATGAAATCCTTTTGCATATTTCCAGCACTGGAAATAAGGACATTTATTATTACCAGTGTAAGAAAGCGTAGCCCCGCAGACAGAACACTTTAAAAGGCCGGATAGCCAGTGCTTACAGGCAGAGACATTCCGTGCCTTGACCGGACGTTTCCGGGAAGTGATCAGCTTCTGACGTTTTTCGTACCGTTCCCTGGAAAGACGTACCTCATGGCTTCCTTCAAATTCCACTCCGTTCCAGACAACAGTCCCGCAATAGAAGGGATTTCCAAGAATCCGGTCAACGCTGCGCCGCTCGAAGAGTTTTCCGCGTTTTGTCCGGTATCCGAGATCATTGCAACGCCTGGCAATAGCTGTCTCATCTAAGTTCTGATTATCATACAGGTCCATGATATAAGAGACAATGGCATATTCAGCCTCATTAATGACATAAGGCTTTCCATGTCCAACTGCAGTATAGCCAAGACAGGGAGATGTCTGATAGCCTTTTTGCAGGGCTTTTTCTTTCATGCCACGCAAGACCTCACCTGACAATCGAATGGAGTAGTATTCATCCATCCATTCGATGATGCGCTCGATCAGGCTACCAAAAGGTCCCTCGATCAATGGTTCAGATACACTGATCACGTCTACATTATCCTTCTTGAGCATACTCTTGTATACGATAGACTCTTCCTGGTTACGGGCGAAACGACTGAATTTCCATACCAGGATCACATCAATGGGGTGAGAGGGCTGCTTCGCCAGGGCGATCATCTTCTGAAACTCCGGACGCTTCTGTGCATGCCGGCCGGAAACACTCTCAGTAAAGATAAAGTCCCCGGAAACAATCATGTCATTCTTCTGAGCATAATCCAGCAAAAGACGTTTCTGCGCATCAGGAGAAAGTTCTGTTTGGTCCTCTGTCGAGACGCGGATGTAAAGACATGCCACTTTACTGCTCATAAATATCACCTCGGTTTTATAAAATATGTAATTTTAAGTATAAAAATAACAGCCACACAAACGTTCTGATTGTGTAACTGCTTCGAAGATGATACAATATCTTTGCCAAAGTACGGAATCTCTTCGGAGATTCTTGAGCCGTCCCTGCTACCAACAGGGGCGGTTTTTATTATAATAATTCAGAGATCACAATTGATAAATCGGGATATATACATACTAGAATTTCATCATCAAAAGAGTATAATCCGGTACCCGATTCATTTTCAAAATCGTAAACGTTTACAATCCCCTTCATAGGATTAATGATCCAGTATTCCCTGACTCCGGACATACGGTATTTAAACAGCTTTATTCCGTAATCTTTACTCTGGGTAGCAGGAGAAACAACCTCAATTACCCAGTCAGGTGCACCATGACAACCTTTTTCATCTACTTTGTCCGGTGAGCAGACAACTGTTAAGTCTGGTTCGACATAGTTCTTGTTATCTTCATTCAGGAACACTGCAAATGGAGAAACATATGGTTTACAGGATCCGTCTTTACTTTTAATGTAATTGCGGATAGTAGCATACAGTTCACCGACGATTACCTGATGTCTGGTATTAGGCGGTGCCATCATATAGATCTGCCCATCAATCAGCTCTGCACGTTCGCCATCCGGAAGAGCGTAGATGTCATCTATTGTATAAATCCGTTCTTTGGGTAATGGCATAATGAAAACTCCTTTCGTTAATCCATTGATGTGATCACATATATACAAATGTTCGACTTGTGTAACTGCTCCGAAGATGATACAATATCTTTGCTAAAGTACTGGATCTCTTCGGAGATTCTTGATCCGTCCCTGTTACCAGCAGGGGCGGTTTTTATATGAATTTTTGTGTGATTAGCTGATTTAAACGTTCAAGCAAATCGTTTGGAAAACCCAAAACATCAAATATGCTTTGACCATTGAAATGTATGTCTTTATAAGGTGAAAGAATATTAAATAATTCGGATCTAAATCTGAATTATTAGATATTCTCAATTCAATCAATTTCTGGTGATTCCCCGTCATTCGAGGCATCTGTTCAAACGAGAATGTTTGGTTGCTGTTACCAGTAAGGGCACTTTTTGAAGACATTATTGAATGCAATGATAATTAAATAAACAGGGATTCTTCAAAAAATCTGCTTGTATAGGAATTAGGGCATCTTACCCATCCAGAAATATCAGCATCCTCAGCCCGGATATATATATAGGCACTGCCGCCAGAATATTTAATTTTATTTACAGTACATACTTCGTAAGCATCTGTTGTATAGATAATATTTCCGTTAGGGGCGTTCTTTATATTCAATGATTTTGCACATTTCCACATATTTTGTCCACCAAGAAGGGGATTGTATGATTTGGAATAAGTGACAGGATATGTAGTTTTGGAAAGCTTCAGAGAGCTTCCGGAAAGTTTATAAGTTATGGTATATTGAATAGAACCGACTCCTCCTGGCATTGACTGCATACGGATTTGAATGTAATTTGCACCAACTTTTTGAGTAAAACTATTATGGCGAGCATTGAAAGCACCTTTACGATGCGACATTAAATTGACAGCAGATACAAGTTTTCCAGATTTATAAGTCAATAATTTGTCGTAATCAATGTGATCATTATCAATGTCTTGGCATTTTAGCTTCAAAAAATGTTTATTTCCATTGAGAGTATAAAGATCTGCATTTACAAGATATATGTTTTGGGCGTTTAAACTAAAACTTTTTTTGCCATTCACCTCAATGTTCAGATAAGATTCCGACTTGAAATTTATTCGAATTTTATCAGCCTTGCCATCACCGGTGATGTCATATTTAGAGTATGCTACATTTGGCCGAATGGAAATGTTACTTTTTTGAGCTGCTTTAACAGTTAGCGGCATAGATATGGTGCTGATTGTAATTAGGGCAACTGTAAAATATTTTAATAATGTCTTTTTCATGTGAAAAACCTCCTGTATTCAAGAACTCATTCGCAGTTCTATGAGCTTTTGGTGATATCCAGTCATTCTAGACATCTGTTCAATAGTAAAATCTCTATATTCTTCCAATAGCGAATCTGGTAATAACGGCTCCGTTCTTTAATCTGCTGATGAAATCATATGTATCACCGCAAATGGTTCAAAATAAATAACATAATTATCAACAACAGCGTATACACCGTATTTAGAATGATAACACTGTATAGCCTCTTTTAAATATTCTTCCGTAGCGTTCAGATATTCAGCCATCTCATAAAGATTCCCACATCCTGCTTCATAAGCGCTGATCAGACCGGTAAGTCCAATCTTTAGATTATACCCATAAAGCCGAGCTCGATATTCCTGCTTTCGGCTTTCTACCTTATTCTGGTCTAAAATGTTTCCGGAGCTGGTGCGATAATGCCCGATTTCTTCGGCAAGCACACAGGATTTTTCTGCTTGTGTTTCTATATCCTTTCGGATTGCTATGCGACTGCCCGGATCAGGTCATCATGTTCAGTAAGAGGTTGTTCTTTAACAAGTAACCCTTCTTGATCGGCAGCAGTCAGTAATTGTTCGTAATTCAATTGGGATCACCCCTTTAGCGATTAAAATAAAACAGTTCTCTCTAAGCTGTTTGCTTGTAGTCAACAACTGCAATTTCAGTCAGCATACCTTTAACTTTTTGAATAATTTCTTCAATTCGTTCAAGTGTTTCACCATTTAAGTATTCTTCCCCACATTGAGAACACTTTTCACAAGGAACATTCTTGATAATGATATAGCATCCCTGATAATCAGTCATGTAAGTTGTTGTAGAAGATTCAATATTACCTTTGCAGTAAAAACAAGTCATTATGCATTCTCCTTTCTGGTTTTGAAATCAGATTCCCATTTATCAAAACTGGGGAAATAAGCTGTTATAAGGAACAAATCCGATTCGTGATTTCCGATGACTACATGAAGATATTTATCTTCGATGCTCATCCCCAGAATTAAACAACTGGGGTAAGGATAATCATCTGGATATTGTTCGATGATTTCTCCATTCATAATACAGGCTATTACATCTTTTAAGAATATCCTACGCTGTTCCAGCCTTTTAGCTGCGTGGAGTGTAATACGAATGTTTTTAGGTATACATAGTTTACGCAATTCCAATATATCTAATGCCATATCATTCCTCCCATTTTGAATCATCATTCATAATATCCAAATCATGCTGAACACCTTCGGGTGTTTGCTCAACATCCGTCCGGGCATGAGCTGCAAGAAGATCTTCTTCCATCTGCTGGGCGGAGAGAAGGTTCTTAGAGTAGGCGAGAACCTTTCTCTGGTTATGAGGAGACAACTGATTGCAGATTTCTATGATTTCCTTGCACTGAGCAGAGACGGAAGAGTTCTGAACAGATTCTGCTTTATAGGGAGTTCTTTCCATAGGAACGTCAAAACCCATAAGCCATGCTTCACTTACGTTCAATGCATTTCCTAGAATAAAAAGCTTTTCCTGGTTAGGCTCTGTTTTTCCAGAACAGTATTGACTTATATCTGACTTATTCATTTTTACACTATACTTTTGACAATATGGAACAGTCAGATTAAGAATATCAACCTGCCGAAGTCCGCGCATATTCATTATTGTTTTTAAACGAATTGCAGTGTTTTCTTTCTTCATAATGTTCTCCTTTTCGTAATTGAAATATAACACATATTATGCAAAAGTTCAATAATAAAAACCTAAAAGTTAAAAAAATTGAATTTTATGTTGACAGAAAATGGACGACGTGATATTACACAGATAATTCAAAAGCTTGAACCGGAAAGGAGGTATCAAGTTGGCATTCGATTATAACAAGCTACGAGGAAGAATCGTGGAGATTTTTAACACTCAGTCGAACTTCGCAAGTGCAATGGGATGGTCGGAGAGCATATTGTCACTAAAGATGAATGGAATGTGTTCATGGAAGCAGATAGATATTTGTAAAGCAATACAGTTGTTGAAACTTACTATTGAGGACATTCCGATCGTATGTACTCGGGTAGGTCACTACTCTGTACTTACAGGATAAGAGCATATGAGAGGAGAGTCAACGAAAGTCGTTCGACAAACTGCTTAAATTTGTATAAACAGTAACTCATACATATCATTTCCCATACCATAAAGAAGAGGTGAGGAAGATGTCAGAATTAAAACTGGTAACAAGAAATATCCGTATTAATGGAATTCAGCATAAAGCCAGTGATATGTCAGAAGAAGAAATCAAATGCCTGCTCATCCAGAGACAGGATATAATTTTTCTGAATATGAATTACGAAAGAAAAGCCGCCGGTTAAGGCGGAGAAAGGAGGAACATATTAAGGTTGCGAATCATAGAATAGAAGACCTGGAAAGAAAAGGAGAATGATTATGGAACAGATCACAAACTATGTAAAACCGGAACTCATCGTAGTAGCTATTGCCTTATATTTCGTAGGAATGGCACTCAAACAGGCACAGGCAGTAAAGGATAAGTACATCCCGCTTATCCTTGGCGGAATCAGCATTGCAATCTGCGCGATCTATGTGTTTGCCACCTGCACCTGCGGTACCGGACAGGATATTGCAATGGCAATTTTTACAGCGATTACACAGGGAATACTGATTGCCGGTCTTTCTACATACGTGAACCAGATCGTAAAACAGGCAAATAAAGACGAATAAGGGATGAGAAACCATCCCTTTTCGCTCTATGAAAGGAGACGGACATGGAAATAAGAGGAATTGATGTATCTGCCTGGCAAGGGAAAATTGACTGGAAAACAGTTGCTGATTACGGCATGGGGTTCGCAATCCTGCGGATTACAGAAGCGGGAAACGTGATAGATAGCTACTTTGAGCAGAACTTCTCTGAATGCCGGAAATACAATATCCCGGTTGGGGCATATAAGTATTCCTATGCCATGACAGTTGCGGAGATACAGAGCGAAGCCAGAAAAGTAGTGGAAGTTTTGAACGGGCGAAAACTGCAGTATCCGGTCTGGCTGGATCTGGAATGGAATAATCAGAGAAGCCTCGGAGCTGAACAGATCCATAAATTGGCAGAAGCATTCGAAAAGATTATCACGGCAGCGGGATATAAATTTGGTATTTATTGCAATGTGGATTGGTACCTGAATGTAATTTGTAGCCATCTGAAAAAATACGATTTCTGGATTGCACGTTATCCGGCATCAGATAACGGTACTTTACAGGAACGACTCCGGCCGGACTTTGGTGTGGGCTGGCAGTATTCCAGTAAAGCAAAGATACCTGGCATCAGCGGAACTGTAGATAGAAATATATTTTACAAAGATTATAACGAAGCAAAAGATATAAAAAAGGAAAACACAGTCATGACAAAGAGTGAAGCTATCAACGTAGTTCTGGGAATTGCAGAAGAAGAGATCGGGTACCTGGAAAAGAAAAATAACAGTAAGCTTGACAGCAAGACTGGAAATGCCGGATCAGCAAACTATACAAAATATTGGAGAGATATAAAACCATCCTATCAGGGGCAGCCCTGGTGCGCAGCGTTTATCTCCTGGTGTTTCATGAAAGCTTTTGGTCTGGATAATGCAAAGAAACTCTTAAAACACTGGCCGTATGTATACTGCCCAACCTTAGGCGTCTTATTTGTAAAAAATGCCAATCCAAAAGTTGGAGATATTGTTATCTTTAAATACGGAGGTACCTTTACCCACACCGGCTTTGTAACAAAAGTAACCGGAGACAGGTTCTGGACGATTGAGGGAAATACTTCCGGAGCATCCGGTATCGTGGCAAATGGTGGCGGGGTCTGCCAGAAGAGCTATTACAACAGTAATCTTCCGGGGACAAAATTTTGTACACCGGACTATTCAATTGTTTTATCTGCAGATAAAGATGAAACAGACAAGACAACAAACCCAGAAGGAGGCAGCTACATGTTTAACCCAGAGACAGTAAAAGCAGGAGACAAAAATACATCTGTGCTTCTCTTACAGGAAATATTAAGAGCCAGAGGCTTTAAAGGCAAAAACGGCAAAGCCCTGAAACTTACATGGACAGCAGATGCAAACACGATTTACGCTCTGAAAGCTTATCAGGAATCCAGAAAAGAAGTTCTGGAAGTGGATGGTATTTGCGGATCTGCTACTTGGAAAGACTTAATTGCGATTTAAAGTAAATATAAATAAAAAAAGAGTATGGGTACAATGAATACCCTTACCCATAAGATATTGTGTCATTTTTCGGTATTTTTATATTATAGGGTATTGCTGTCCGGGCCACCGTACTGGCTCATGATATACTGTGCAATTTTGGCATTGGGTTGTGTGATATTGATCGGATATTGAAGCCTTTTTTCATAATTCCACATAAATTATCTGCACGCTCCTTCCTTTTCCCATGGGAATGGCTGTTCCATCCATTTCCAGATGGATTCTCCGGTCTGATCTGTAATGTCAATAATCAGGGGACCATATGCTTCGGCGTATTCTTTTAATAGCTTTTTTCGTTCCTGCACAAGTTCGTGACAGTAAGTCAGAGCCTTTTCATCACAGGGATGTGTGTCAAGGTACAGAGTCATATCATTGACTGCGAAACTGACCTGATCGATACGGTTTAATAACTGTTTTTGGGAGCAATCTGTTTTCATCTTCGAATACCTCTCTTTCCACAAAATGGTTTGCATAACTGTGGGAAAATGGTTCCTACATTTAATGCATACTGCAGTGGGAAATTCTCTGTAAACTTCTGGCAGGGAACATATGCCATTGCAGGTTCCAGATACTGAAGATGCGAAAACATTTCATGTTTTTTTTCTTTGACACCCGGTATAGTACAGCTACAGCCTGTCGTGTTTCTGACAGAGCATTCGGAACTGTTCATATTTCTATTTGAAGGCTGAGGCATATTCATACCGCAGGTACGGTTATAAGGGCGGTTGCCGGAACATCCCATCCGATAATTTTCCATATATAATTCCTTTCTCTGAAAACTGTTTACATTATATTTTATGTCATGCTCATAAAACCGTGCTCATACAAGTCGAAATTTCATTGCCATAGTGAAGATTCGTTACTGTTCACATACCACTATCCCGCGAGGTGTTTTGGCATGAATATGCCAAAATCCCGAGACATACAAGCCAAAATTCCATTGCCGCAGGCAATCTGGAATGAATTTTGGCTAAGTTACTGTGAACGGAGTGAACAGTAACGAAGATTCATATCGTCTGACAGACAGATTTCTTTTTGTTTTCGAATATGTTATTATATATAGGAAATATTTGCTGCCTTCTAAGTGTCAGCATCCAAAGAAAGTCGGGAGGTACATAAAGATGAAACTTACAATATTGGGAACCGGAAATGCAAAGGTGACGAAATGCTATAACACCTGTTTTGTGCTAAATAAAGATAAAGAATATTTTATGATAGACGGAGGTGGCGGAAATACAATTCTGAAGCAGCTGGAGGACGCAGGAATCAGCTGGAAAGAAATCAGCACTATATTTGTGACACATAAACACATCGATCATCTGCTTGGAATCATCTGGATGCTTCGTATGTATTGTCAGGGAATGGCAAGAGGACAGTTTGGCGGTGAAGTGACTATCTATGGACATGATGAAGTGATCAGCCTGCTGAAACAGATGGCAGAGATGCTTCTCACACCAAAGGAAACGAAATTTATCGGAGACAAAGTCCATCTGGAAGAAGTAAAGGACGGAGAAGATAGAACGATTCTGGGACACAGGGTGACATTTTTTGATATTCTGTCTACAAAGGCAAAACAGTTTGGGTTCTGCATGGAGTACGCAGAGGGAAAGAAGCTGACCTGTTGTGGAGATGAGCCATATAATGAATGTGAACAGAAATATGCCAAAAACAGCACATGGCTTCTTCATGAAGCATTCTGTCTGTTCTCTCAGGCAGATAAATTCAAACCATATGAGAAACATCATTCTACTGTAAAGGATGCCTGTGAGCTGGCACAGAAACTGGAAGCAGAGAATCTGATTCTGTATCATACAGAGGATAAAAATATTTCCAGACGAAAGGAGCTCTACACAGAAGAAGGCAGACAGTACTATAAAGGAAATCTCTGGATTCCTGATGATCTGGAAACCTACAAATTATAAAAAGACAAACCTCCGGAGGCTTGCCTTTTTTACAGCAATCTTTTTAAATGTATCATTTATGAGGGTTGCCATAGTGATTATGCTGTATGGTCCACATGTGTTTTAGTGTCGGAAGACAAAACTTCACATGTAGTATGATCCTGTGAAAAAGTTTCCATAATTCCTGAAATAGTCCTGTGCAGATAAGGACGGTACTCAGCCAGAGATACAGGCTGCTGATACAGAATGCAGCTGTAGCAGGTGGAACCTACCAGCTCAATGATCGTAAAGAGCATCAGTTCCGGATTTTTATAATGTAGTCCGCTTTGAGCAAGCATATCCAGATAGGACTGATAAAAATTATATTCGTCGTCAGGCATTTTTTCCTCAAAAGCACCCTTGAAGACACCCCAGGCAAGATTCTTTGAAATAAACAGCAGGAGAGTACGGTCTTTATTCAACTCAGTAAGAATGTAATCTATAATAAAATGTACCTGCCTGTCAAATTCGCTGATATGTGCATTCTGCACAGCCTCATGGGCCCGGAAAAATAATTCTCCGGTCTTGTGGGAAACCAGTTTATTCCGGATATCATATTTATCCTTAAAATAGAGGTAAAAAGTCCCCTTGGCAACCCCGGCCTGATCTACAATATCTGAAATTGTAGTTTTGGTAAGTCCCTTTGTCGTAAAAAGTTCAAAGGCAGTGTTGAAAAGAGCATCTTTTTTCTTCTTTTTATTCAGCTCCAGTTTTCCCATTTCAGATTCATTCCTTCCTCTATTGTATACATAACATTTTAACCGAATCAGGTAAGTCCCGCTGCGGAGTTTGCGAAAAGCAATAAGCGTCTTACTGTTCACAGCAACATAAGCTTACTTTGTAATTATATTGTGATCATATATAATTACTATTTTAAACAAAAATGACTGAAAGTCAATATTACATTTTTGTTCTGGAAAAATTTAGACAAATTGTGAAGAATGATTATTGACTGAAAGTCATTTTTGTTATATAACATTCCATGAAATAAAAAATGACTGTTGGTCATAGAATGATCAAACAGTATCAATAATAAAGAAAGAAGAGGAGAAAAAGATGATTAAGGTAGGAAAGTGGATTGCAAAACACAAGATACTGATCATTATCATCGGAATTACATTGCTGATTCCTTCATATCTCGGTATGGCGGCGACCAGAATCAACTACGATGTACTGAGTTATCTGCCGGATACCCTTGAGACAGTTGATGGACAGGACATTATGGTAGATCAGTTTGGGATGGGAGCCTTTTCCATGATAGTGGTGGAGGATATGGAACTGAAGGATGTAGCCGCTCTGAAAGAGAAAATCGAAGCAGTTGATCACGTGAAAAAAGTACTGTGGTATGACAGTGTCCTGGATGTTTCCGTTCCTGTAGAAATGCTTCCGAAGGATTTGAGAGAGGCATTTTTTAACGGAGATGCAACTATGATGATCGCGTTGTTTGATAATACAACATCATCAGAAACTTCCATGGAAGCTGTGACGCAGATTCGTAAGATTACTTCAAAGAACTGTTTTGTCAGTGGAATGACAGGCATTGTTACTGATATCAAACAGATCGCACTTAAGGAAATGCCGATTTACGTTGTGATTGCTTCCTGCCTTTCTCTGATAGTGTTGCTCCTTGCAATGGATTCTCTGGTAGTTCCGGTTTTGTTTTTGCTCTGCATTGGTGTTGCAGTCTTGTATAATCTTGGAAGTAATATTTTTCTTGGTCAGATTTCATACATCACTCAGGCACTGACAGCAGTCCTGCAGCTTGGTGTTACCATGGATTATTCCATTTTCCTGCTGAACAGTTATGAGGAGAATAAGAAGCGGTTTGAGGGTGATAAAGAGAGGGCTATGGCACATGCCATCAATGCAACCTTCAAATCTGTAATCGGAAGTTCTATTACAACAGTAGCCGGATTTATCGCACTTTGTTTTATGACCTTCTCACTTGGACGTGATATGGGTATCGTAATGGCCAAGGGAGTTGTTATCGGTGTTCTGTGTTGTGTTACTTTGCTCCCTGCTCTGGTGCTTACTTTTGACGGAGCCATTGAAAAAACAACACATAAGCCGCTGCTTCCAAGCTTTGATAAGGCATCTGCTTTTATTACAAAGCATTATAAAGTATGGCTGATCATTTTCCTGGTAATGCTTTTCCCGGCAATTCATGGAAATAACAATCTGAAGAATTACTACAATATTGACAAGTCACTTCCTTCCACGCTGGACAGTAATGTGGCAAATGCCAAACTTCAGGAAACCTTTGATATGAATAATGTTCATATGGTGTTATTAAAGAAAGGTCTGACATCAAAAGAAAAAACAGAAATGCTTGACCAGATCAAGGATGTTGATGGTGTAAAATGGGCACTTGGAATGGACTCTTTCGTAGGTGCGGCATTCCCGGATACCATGATCCCAAGTAATCTGAAGAAGATGCTGGAAAGCGATGAGTACGAGATGGAATTTATCTGTTCCAAATATAAAACAGCCACAGACGAGGTAAACAATCAGATTGATGAGATCCAGAAGATTGTAAAAGGATACAGTCCGGAATCTATGGTAATCGGAGAAGCACCTCTGACCAAGGATCTTCAGGATGTTACGGATGTGGATTTAAAGACTGTAAATACTATCTCTATCCTGGCAATTTTCATTATTATCATGGTTGTGTTTAAATCCATTTCGCTTCCGTTTATTCTGGTTGCAGTTATTGAGTTTGCGATTTTTGTCAATATGTCCGTTCCTTATTATCAGGGAAAGGAAGTGGTGTTCGTAGCAAGCATTGTTATCGGTTGTATCCAGCTGGGAGCTACTGTTGACTATGCAATCCTTATGACCAGCAGATACCAGAAAGAACGTGGTCTTGGAAAGAGTAAGAAAGAATCCATTGCCATCGCACATAAAACTTCCATGAAGTCAATTGTGATCAGTGGCTGCAGCTTCTTTGCGGCAACTTTTGGAGTTGGTCTTTATACACAGGTAGATATGATCGGAAGTATCACAAACCTGCTTTCACGTGGAGCTGTGATCAGTACACTGGTGGTATTGTTTATACTTCCGGCTATGTTTATGATATTTGATTCTCTCATCTGCCACACATCTATTGGATTTGCCAAGAAGAAACCGGCAAAAGAGAAGAAACAGTGATTCAGGATTTTTAAAAAGAAGCTTATTGTAAAGAGATAGAATAAAGGAGTAAGTTATTATGAACAGAAACAGAAAGAAAGCAGCTGCAGCAACGCTTGCAGCAGGAATGGCTGTAGTTCTCGGAGCAGGTACTGTAATGGCAGCTGCTTCAACAGGTGATAATGGATTGCAGAAAGAAGAAACCGTTTATGTAAATACAACTGCCGGAGGAGAAGTAACGGATGTCACAGTATCTGACTGGCTGAAAAATTCCGGAGACAGTTCCAATTCTGAGGTGAAAGATGCCTCTGATCTTCAGGATATAAAAAACGTAAAAGGTGATGAAACATTTACTCAGAACGGAAATGATCTGACCTGGAGTACTGATGGAAAGGATATTTATTATCAGGGAAAGACAGAGAAAAATCTCCCGGTTTCCGTAGGAATTAAATATTATATGGATGGAACTGAGGTTTCTCCGGAAGCTCTGGCAGGAAAGACAGGACATCTGAAAATGGAAGTGACATATACAAATACTTCTAAAACAACCAAAACAGTGAATGGCAAAAAGACTGATATTTATTCACCCTTTGTTATGGTGACAGGAATGATCCTTTCTACAGATAATTTCTCCAATGTTACAGTAGATAACGGTAAGGTTATTTCTGACGGAAGCAGAAATGTTGTTGTCGGTTTTGGTATGCCAGGAATGAAAGAAAGTCTGGATATGTCTTCTGATATTGCAGATGAAGTGAATATCCCTGAGAAATTTACAGTGGAAGCAGATGTTACAGACTGTGAGATGAGTTCTACATTTACCGTAGCACTTACAGACATTTTCAAAGATATTAATCTGGATGATGTGGATGGACTGGATGAACTGAAGGACTCAATGAAAGATCTGACGGATGCAGCAGTAAAACTGGTAGACGGAACCAAAGATCTTTATGATGGAACCAATAAACTCAATGACAAATATAAAGAATTTTATGATGGAATCGGAACTCTGAAAAGTGGTGTCAGTGATCTGAATGACGGAGCAAAAGAACTGGATGACGGAGCAAAGGAATTAAGCAGCGGAGCACAGACACTGAATACAGGGGCACAGACTTTAAACAGTGGTGTTTCCTCTTATACAGCAGGGGCAGACACACTTTCAGATGGAATCAAACAATATACAGCAGGAGTAGATACACTGGACAGCAAGATGGCTGAATATGAGGCTGGAATGAAATCTCTTTCCGATGGTGTAAATGCATATGTTGCAGGCGGCAATCAGCTTGCAGGCGGTGTGCAGAGTTATGTAACAGGAACAACTACTCTGACAGACGGAATGCAGCAGTATATTGCAGGAGTTAATCAGCTTGCAGGCGGTGTGGGTCAGTATGCTGGTGGTATCAAGAGTTTAGTGGATGGGATTGGTCAGGTTGTTCCGGGAATTGATACTGCTGTAAATGGAATCCAGACTGCTGTAGAAAAAATGACAGCTCTTTCATCTAAAATCGATGCAGATCAGATTGCTAATTTCAGTGACAGCATGACGGCTTATACAACAGGCGTTTCTGATTACACTTCTGCAGTTGGCCAGTATATTGAAAGTGTAGAACAGCTTGCATCAGGACTGAGCCAGCTTGAGAGCTCACTTGAAAACATGGGAGCTTCCACAGCTTCAGAAATAGAAGAAAGTGCAAATGCAATGTCCGGACAGTTAAATGACAGTGCTGAAACCATGAACAGTCAGGCAGATGCAATTGAATCTTGGATCAGTGATTCCGCAGAGGCTTCTGTAGATGCATCTTCTGTAGATGCAGGAGTTGCAGCAGTCAGCAGTCAGCTAGAAGCAGCAGAATCTGCTTTGTATAATATTGATACCAGCAATATGGATGATGAAACAGCAGCTGCTGTAGAAGCTGCGATTGATGGTGCGTTAGGTTCTATTCAGGCAGCTGAGGACAGTGCATCTAATATTGATACATCCACAATTACAGCCTCCGCACCTGATACGTCAGCATTGCAGTCAGCAGCAGACGCTTTAAGGGTATCTGCGTCCAGTGCGGAATCAACAGCAGATGCACAGGAAGAGGCAGTCAACAGCAGTGTTGAACAGATGAAACAGCAATTACAGGCATTAACTCAGGGAATGAAGACAGTGCAGGAAACTGTATCACAGTTAAATGCAGGTGCAAAAGAGCTTACTTCTAATGATGGCACATTAAAAGCAAGTGGAACCCAGCTTGCTCAGTCAGGAACCCAGATTGCTACAGCAGTAAATCAGATGAGTACATTATTTACCGGACTTGGACAGCAGCTTCCGGAAATGCTGCAGGGAATCGATCAGCTGAAAGCAGGCTCTGATCAGCTGACTACTGCAAATAAATCTCTCCAGAGTGGATATGAAAGCCTTGCAAAAGCAAGCACAGAACAGATGATTTCCGGCGCAGATACACTGCTTAGTTCCGGAAAGACACTGACAGATGGAATTGCACAGCTTCAGGGCGAAAATAATGTTAATGCACAGACACTGTTAAAAGGAGCCAAGACTCTTAAGAGCGCAAGAAAGAGCCTGACCAGTGGTATGTCTCAGATCAATTCTGCAACAGGTCAGATTACAAGTGGCGTGGAAACTCTGGCATCTAACAGTGGAACACTGTACAGCGGAGCAGATCAGCTTTCTTCGAACAGTTCTACATTAAACAGCGGAGCATCTCAGCTTGCATCAGGAACCCAGACACTTGTATCCGGAGCACAGACCCTTGCATCAGGAACAGGCAGCCTTGTATCCGGCACTCAGACATTAATGGATGGTGCGGATAAGCTTTCTGATGGCAGTGATCAGCTTAAAGATGGTATCAGCAATCTGAATGACGGAGCAAAAGAACTGAACAAAGGACAGAAGAAATTCTATAAAGAAGGTATTAAGAAACTGGATGATACAGTAAACGGAGATCTTCAGGATATTCTTGACAGATTTGAGGTAATCCAGTCTGACGATGTAATGTACACAACATTCACAGACAGATCCGGCGATATGAACGGAAATGTTAAATTTATTTTCGAATCTGACCCGATTGAAATCAGTGATGATGAGAAATAGATATCATAAACTTATAGCAATCCTCTAAAATAATGCATCTTAATCCAGCCCATCAGAGTGTGAAATCCTGCGTCAGATATCTTTGCCGTGCGTCAGCACGCCTGCAGATATCTTCCTTGTCTTTCGCACTCTGCTGAACTGTCTTAAATGCATTATTTACGAGGATTGCTATAAGACATACAGAATAAGGGAAAGATGAACAGCCAGACTTATCTAAAATGGGGCAGATGCAATCAGGCAACTGCCCCATTGCTTATGAAAAAGCTTTCTGTTATAATAAAAAAGTCAGATGGGAATTTTAGAAAACAAGAAAGCATCAGGTGATTAAATGGAAAATACAAAATCACAAAAAAAGTCGTATTCAACAGCATCTTCCAAGAGCAGGGCGCGTCGAAAAACAAAAACAGATTATTATGATTACAGTCTGGTAGCAGTTATTGTACTGCTGACCTGTTTTGGGCTTATCATGCTGTACAGTACAAGCTCCTATATGGCTCAGATAAATTACGGAAGCGACATGTATTTTTTTAAAAAACAGGCCATCATCAGCGTGGCATGTATTATCATGGCACTGATCATTTCCAGGCTCAATTATCGGATACTGAACCGTTTTAGCACAGCTTTGTATGTAGCGGCACTGGTGTTGATGGCACTGGTAAAAACACCGCTGGGGCAGTCTTCTCATGGTGCCCAGAGATGGCTGAATCTTGGACCGGTTCAGTTCCAGCCGGCAGAGCTTGCCAAGATAGCAGTTATTGTCTGCCTCCCATATATGATCGTGCATATGGGAAAGAAAGTCCATACCTTAAAGGGCTGTATGGTTCTTGCTGTTGTGGGAGGCGGACTGGCACTGGCTGCATATGTATTTACGGACAATCTGAGTACAGCAATTATTATTTTCTGTATTACTGCAGGACTGATTTTTGTGGCTCACCCGGATATTAAGATTTTTATTATTATTGCAGGTGTTGTTATTGCGCTGGCAGTGATCGGAGTCATTTTTCTGAATGCAACAGTGAGTGTTGATGGAAGTGGAAGCTTTCGTCTGAGACGAATCATGGTATGGCTTCATCCGGAAGAATATGCGGACAGTTGGGGGTATCAGACAATTCAGGCATTGTATGCGATTGGCTCGGGAGGATTTTTTGGCAGAGGACTTGGAAACAGTATTCAGAAGCTGGGAAGTGTACCTGAGGCACAGAATGACATGATTTTTTCAATTATCTGTGAAGAACTGGGGATTTTTGGAGGTCTTATCGTGCTGATGCTTTATGCATATCTGTTATACAGGCTGTTTGTTATTGCACAGAATGCACCGGATATGTTTGGCTCACTTATGGTCAGTGGGATTTTTATTCACATAGCATTGCAGGTTATTCTTAATATTGCGGTTGTTGTAAACCTTATGCCGAATACAGGTGTCACTCTTCCGTTTATCAGTTATGGAGGTACGTCGATCGTATTCCTTATGGCAGAGATGGGACTTGCGCTGAGTGTGGCAAGGCAGATTAAATTTGAGGAATAAAAAATGTAATAAAATAGTGCTTGACAAACAGGAGGGAAGAATATATACTTTGAACATCAAAGTAATCAATCCCGATAAAACCAAATCTGAATAAATGAGACGTATTTACTGGTCTGACGGATGATAAGGTTGAAAACAAGAAAAAGCAGAATCATCATCTGCTTAACAAAATAATAAAAAACAAGTGATAACCGGAGCAGGAAAAAGAGAAGCATTCCGGGGCTTGAATTAAAGGAGAAGAGAAAATTATGTTAGAAAAAATGAGTGAAATGATCGCAGAGCAGTTAAATTGTGATGCAGCAGGAATTACTGCTGAAACTTCTTTTAAGGATGATCTTGGCGCAGATTCACTTGACCTGTTTGAGCTGGTTATGGCTCTGGAAGATGAATACAATATTGAGATCCCGGCTGAAGATCTTACAGATTTAACAACAGTCGGAGCTGTTATGGATTATCTGAAAAACAAAGGCGTAGAGGCTTAATCATATAGAAATGACAAATAACTCCTTGGAGCCAGAGATGGCTTCGGGGAGAATTTTTTGACATTATAATTTGAATATCAAAATATTTTAAACTAAAATAATTTGCAATCAGAAACAAATTGTTATCATCTGATATAAACATAAAAATAAAGGAAAGGAAAATGATATGTCTAAAATTGCATTTGTATTTCCGGGACAGGGTGCACAGTATACAGGAATGGCGAAAGATTTTTATGAAAAATATGCTGTAAGCCGCGAAGTATTTGAAAGCGCATCAAAAGCATCCGGACTTGATGTGAAAGCTTTATGCTTTGAAGAGAATGACAGATTAAATATTACAGAATATACACAGATTGCCATGCTGACAGCAGAAATTGCAATCTTAAGAGCTGTAGAGGAAGCCGGAATCAGGTCTCAGGTAAATGCTGGACTGAGCCTTGGAGAATACGGAGCACTGGTGGCCTCCGGTGTTATGAAGGAAGAGGATGCATTTACTGTAGTGCGAAAAAGAGGAATTTTTATGCAGGAGGCATATCCTACAGGTGGTGCAATGTCCGCTGTTCTTGGAACAGATGCAGAGCTGATTGAAAAAATCTGCAATGAGACACAGGGAATTGTATCCATTGCAAATTATAACTGTCCGGGACAGATTGTGATCACAGGCGAGGAGACAGCAGTTGCAGCAGCAGGGGAGGCATTAAAGGCAGCAGGCGCCAGACGTGTGATTCCTCTTAAAGTCAGTGGCCCATTTCACTGTGAGCTTCTCAAAGGCGCAGGGGAAAAACTGGGACAGGAACTTGAGAAGGTAGAAATCCAGTCATTTACAGTACCTTATGTGACAAATGTAACTGCACAGTATGTGACAGGACCGGAGCAGGTAAAGGAATTGCTTGTCAGCCAGGTTTCATCCTCTGTGCGCTGGCAGCAGTGTGTAGAACAGATGATTGATGATGGTGTAGATACGTTTATTGAGATTGGACCGGGAAAAACTCTGACAGGATTTCTCAAAAAGATCAACAGAAATGTAAAAGCATTACATGTTGAGAAAACAGAAGATCTGGATGAAGTGAGAAAGGAGTGTCTGTAAAATGCTGAAAAATAAAATTGCCCTGATTACAGGTGCAGGACGTGGAATCGGACGAGCCATTGCTATTGCTCTTGCAAAGGAAGGTGCAGAGGTGGTTATCAATTACAATGGTTCTGAAGAGAGAGCGAAGGAAGTAAAACAGACCATCGAAGAAAACGGTGGAAAAGCTTCCATATATAAATGCAATGTCAGTGATTTCGCAGCCTGTGAAGCAATGATCAAAGATATAGTTAAAGAATACGGACACCTTGATATTCTGGTTAATAATGCAGGAATTACCAAAGATGGTCTGATTATGAAAATGAAAGAAGAGGATTTTGATTCTGTACTTAATGTAAACCTGAAAGGTACATTCAATACAATCCGTCACAGTGCCCGTCAGATGCTGAAACAGAGATGTGGAAAGATCATCAATATTTCTTCTGTTTCCGGAATCCTCGGAAATGTGGGCCAGGCAAATTATGCTGCATCCAAAGCAGGTGTGATCGGTCTGACAAAAACAATGGCAAGAGAGCTGGGCAGCCGGGGAATTACGGTAAATGCCATTGCACCTGGATTTGTAGAAACAGAGATGACAGGAGTGCTCTCAGAAGAAATCAGGGAAAATGCATGTAAGCAGATTATCCTGGGACGTTTCGGAAAACCGGAGGATATTGCAAATACAGCGGTATTTCTGGCATCAGACAAAGCAGACTATATTACAGGACAGGTCATCAGCGTAGATGGCGGTATGAACGTATAAATAAGGAGAACAAAATGAGAAGAGTTGTAATTACAGGTATGGGAGCAATCACTCCGGTAGGCCTTAGTGTAGAAGAATTCTGGAACAGCGTAAAAGAAGGAAAAACAAACTTTGCAGAAGTAACACGTTTTGATTCTACAAATTACAGAGCGCATATGGCAGCAGAGATCAACAATTTTAATCCAAAGGATTATATGGATTTCAAATCTGCAAAACGTATGGAGCTTTTCAGCCAGTATGCGGTAGCAGCAGCAAAAGAAGCTATTGAGCAGTCCGGACTGGATATGACAAAAGAAGATCCCTTCCGTGTAGGCTGTAGCGTGGGAAGCGGTATCGGAAGTATGCAGGTGGTAGAGAAATCCTGCGAAATTCTCAACACAAAGGGACCAGGAAGACTGAATCCTCTAATGATTCCTCTTCTGATCTCCAATATGGCATCCGGAAATGTTTCCATTCAGTTTGGACTCCGCGGAAAGAACATTAATGTTGTAACTGCCTGTGCAACAGGAACCCACAGCATTGGAGAAGCATACCGTACTATTCAGTGCTCTGATGCAGATGTTATGGTTGCAGGTGGAACGGAAGCAGCTATCACACCAACAGGCTTTGGTGGTTTTGCGGCACTGACAGCATTGACCTCATCCACAGATCCTGAGAGATGTTCCATCCCTTTTGACAAAGAAAGAAGCGGTTTTGTAATGGGTGAGGGTGCCGGCGTGGTAGTTCTGGAAGAACTGGAGCATGCCAAAGCACGTGGAGCGAAAATCCTTGGCGAGGTTGTCGGATATGGTGCAACAGGAGATGCTTATCACATTACATCCCCTGCAGAGGACGGTTCCGGTGCTGCCAAAGCTATGGAATGGGCTGTAAAAGAAGCAGGAATTTCCACAGATGATGTATGGTATGTAAATGCACATGGTACAAGCACACATCATAATGACTTATTTGAAACAATTGCCATTAAGAAAACATTTGGTGAACACGCAAAAGAAATGAAAATAAATTCTACAAAATCTATTACAGGACATCTTCTGGGAGCTGCCGGTGCAGTGGAAGTGATCACCTGTGTAAAAGAACTTCAGGAAGGCCTGATCCATCAGACTGTTGGTTATAAGGTGCCGGATGAACAGTGTGACCTGGATTATGTAGGAAACGGTAATGTAAAGATGGATATCAAATATGCACTTACCAATTCTCTTGGCTTTGGCGGACATAACGCATCCTTACTTATTAAAAAGTACGAAGACTGATCACGCAGATAATAAATGGTATGGTGATTTTGAAAACAATATACGACAGTGATCTTATAATATAGCTATTTCAGCAGGAGGAAATAAATGGAACTGGCAAATATATTAGAACTGATCCACGCAGTCAGCGATTCAGATCTCACAGAATTTAACCTGCAGGACGATACCTTAAATATTTCCATGTCAAAAGAGAAAACAATTGTACAGCAGATGGCAGTCAATACTGATCCGGCAGATGCTCAGCAGTATCAGCCGGTAGTGCAGCAGGCTGTACATGTAGAATCCGTCAATGCTGTTAACGATGAAGTACAGACAGGAAGTGTGGTAAAATCTCCTCTTGTAGGTACCTATTATGCAGCATCTTCTCCGGAAAATCCCCCCTTTGTAAAAGTAGGAGATAAAGTAAGCAAAGGTCAGGTCCTTGGCATTGTGGAAGCAATGAAGCTGATGAACGAGATTGAATCAGAATTTGATGGTACAGTAAAAGAAATCCTTGTAGAAAACGAGCAGATGGTAGAGTTCGGACAGCCGATGTTTGTGATAGAATAGAAGAAGGAGGTAAAAAACTATGAAACTTACAACAAAAGAAATCATGGAGATCATTCCCCACAGACACCCGTTCCTCCTGATTGATACTATTGAAGAACTGGTGCCGGGTGTGAAGGCAACAGGAAAGAAATGTGTTACCTATAATGAGCCGCATTTCGCAGGACACTTTCCACAGGAACCGGTTATGCCAGGAGTTCTGATCATTGAAGCGCTTGCGCAGACAGGTGCAGTTGCAATTCTGAGTAAACCGGAAAATAAAGGAAAGATCGCATATTTTGCATCGATCAACAATGCAAAATTCAAGAACAAGGTAGTTCCCGGAGATACCCTTACTCTCGAAGTAGAGATCATTAAGGAAAAAGGTCCCATGGGAGTGGGAAAAGCAAAAGCAACAAACCAGGACGGTAAGGTAGCAGTGATCGCAGAGCTGACTTTTGCAGTAGGAGCATAACAGATGTTTAATAAAATTTTGATCGCCAATCGTGGTGAGATTGCAGTGAGGATCATCCGGGCATGTCGTGAGATGGGAATCCGCACAGTAGCTGTATACTCAGAAGCAGACAGAGATGCCCTGCATACCCAGCTTGCAGATGAAGCAGTATGCATCGGAAAGGCACAGTCATCAGACAGCTATCTGAACATGGAGCGAATCTTAAGTGCTACCATTGCCACAAAAGCAGAAGCAATCCATCCGGGATTCGGATTTCTCTCAGAGAACAGCCGTTTTGTGGAAATGTGTGAGAAATGTAATGTGGCATTTATAGGTCCTTCCGCAGAAGTAATTTCCAGAATGGGAAATAAATCTGAGGCGAAAAACACAATGCGGAAAGCTAAAGTCCCGGTAGTTCCCGGCACAAAGGAACCGGTCTACACAGTAGAGCAGGCTTTGGAAGCTGTAAAGGAAATCGGTTTTCCGGTCATGATTAAAGCATCAGCAGGCGGCGGTGGAAAAGGAATGCGTGTAGCCGGAAATGAACAGGAATTTGCCAAATTGTTTGAGACAGCACAGCAGGAGTCGGTCCATTCCTTCTCCGATAATACCATGTATCTGGAACGGTTTGTGGAGAATCCCAGACATGTTGAAGTGCAGATTCTTGCGGATAAATACGGAAATGTAGTTCATCTGGGAGAACGAGACTGCTCTGTTCAGAGACGTCACCAGAAAATGATCGAAGAGTCTCCATGTATCGCAATCTCTGATGATCTGAGAAAGAAAATGGGTGAGACAGCAGTACGGGCAGCAAAGGCAGCAGGCTATGAAAGTGCAGGAACCATAGAATTTCTTCTGGATCAGTCCGGAGAATTTTATTTCATGGAAATGAACACCAGAATCCAGGTAGAACATCCGGTAACAGAATTTGTGTCTGGTGTAGATCTGATCAAAGAGCAGATCTGCATTGCGGCAGGTGAACCGTTAAGCGTTCAGCAGAAAGACATAGAAATCCGCGGTCATGCCATGGAATGCAGAATCAATGCCGAGGATCCTGAGAGACATTTCATGCCATGCCCTGGTAAGATCACTGACTTACATCTTCCCGGTGGAAACGGAATCCGCGTGGATACAGCAGTTTATAATGACTACGCAATCCCGCCCTACTATGATTCTATGATTGCCAAGATCATTGTTTATGACAAAGACCGCCGCAGTGCCATTCGAAAGATGATCAGTGCACTTGGAGAAGTTGCCATCGAAGGAGTAAAAACTAACGTGGATTTTCTGTATGAGCTTCTTAATCAACCGGATTTTCAGGATGGAAACATTACAACTGATTTCATTCCACAGCATTATCCGGAGTTGTAAAAGGAAATCTGGTGTAAATATACTTTATAGTTCAGTAGAAATTACAGATTTATTAAAAGGTAACTGATAAGCGAATCGATAAAATAATTTTTGATAGAATTAGTTTGATTAATAGTATAGCGAAAATTAAGTTTCTGCTATATTGATGCAGATGAAAAATCAGACAAGTCAATATAGCAGTTACTTAATATTCGCTGTAATAGTTATTAACGTTGTTTTGTTGTCTGAAAGCAACATCAAATTGGGTTACATGAAGGAGCAGGATTTTAATGGCAGACTTAAAGAGATTTTTTAAGAAAACAGTTTCAGAAGACCGGCATAAACAGGCCGCATCTGTTTCCGTACCTGAGGGTTTATGGATTAAATGTCCCAAGTGCGGAGAAATGGTTTACAGAGAAGACGTAATATCCAACGCCTATGTGTGCCCGAAATGCGGAGGATATTTCAGAATCAGCGCAAAACGCCGCATCAAAATGATTGCAGATAAAGGAAGTTTTAAAGAGTGGTTCACAGGAATTGACAACAGCAATCCCCTGGACTATCCGGACTATCCGCAGAAAATCGAGAATCTGAAGGAAAAAACACACCTTGATGAGGCAATTCTTATCGGAGAAGCCACCATCGAAGGAATCCGTACAGTGATCGGAGCCATGGATACCAGATTTCTCATGGCTTCCATGGGCTATGTAGTGGGAGAAAAGATCACCCGCTCATTTGAAGAAGCAACAAAACAGGGACTTCCGGTCATTCTGTTCTGTTGCTCCGGCGGTGCCAGAATGCAGGAAGGAATCGTATCACTGATGCAGATGGCAAAAACCTCCGCAGCCATTAAACGTCACTCCCAGGCAGGGCTTCTCTACACATCTGTGCTGACAGACCCGACTACCGGTGGCGTTACAGCAAGCTTTGCCATGCTTGGAGATATTATCCTTGCAGAACCAGGCTCCCTAATCGGATTTGCCGGCCCGAGAGTCATTGAACAGACCATAGGTCAGAAACTGCCGGATGGCTTCCAGAGACCGGAATTTCTTCTGGAACATGGATTTCTCGACGGAATTGTTGAACGAGGCTCTATGCGGGATGTTCTTTCGCTGATCCTGAAACTGCATGATACCAGAAAATGTTACGGAGAATTTCCACAGGAAACATCTGCCAGATCTTTCGATACTTTTGGCAAAAAGAAAAAGCAGAAGAAACAAAAAAATCTCACAGCCTGGGACAGAGTCCAGATTGCCAGAAGCAGTGACCGTCCGTCAGCAGCGGAATATATTGATGCCATTTTTGATGATTTCATGGAATTTCATGGTGACAGAGGTGTCAGAGACGACAATGCCATCATCGGTGGCATTGCTACACTGGACGGACAGCCCGTTACAGTAATCGGAATCCGTAAAGGGCATACTACAAAAGAAAACATCAGATGTAACTTCGGAATGCCATCACCGGAAGGGTACAAAAAGGCTCTTAGACTGATGAAACAGGCAGAGAAATTTGGACGTGCAGTCATTGCATTTGTAGACACTCCGGGGGCATTCTGTGGACTGGAAGCAGAAGAACGGGGACAGGGCGAAGCCATTGCAAGGAATCTTCTGGAAATGTCCGATTTGAAGGTGCCGGTTCTTTCGGTTGTAATTGGTGAAGGCGGCAGTGGCGGTGCACTTGCACTTGCAGTCGGCAATGAAGTCTGGATGATGGAAAATGCAACCTACACCATCCTTTCACCGGAAGGCTTTGCATCCATTCTCTGGAAAGACAGCAGAAAGGCACCGGAAGCTGCGGAGGTCATGAAAGTAACGGCGGCTCATCTGAAAGAACTGGGAATCATTGAACGGATCATACCGGAGGAATATCCTGCAAGTGAGGAGAATTTGCCGGAAATTGCAGAATATATGAAGATCAGAATGAAGCAGTTCCTGGAGAAACAAGCTGGTAAAAGTGGGGAACAGATCGCACAGGAACGGTATGAGAGGTTTCGTAAGATGTAGCGTGTGAATGGCAAAAGGGACGCGCAGAAAAATATTTTATTTGGAGTGCGGTTTCGGGGTCTAAGATATTCTAAGCTCTCAGAAATCTGCTAAAGGCATGAGCCGTCTTGTCAAACTCGCTCCGTTGCAAACTTCGCTCAGACAGTGATGCAGCCGGCTCATAACGCAGATTTCTGAGAACTAAGAATATCTAAGACCCCTGCAAATGCATTCCCAATAAAATATTTTTCTGCGCTGTTTTGTTGCATGTTGTTATGCGTTTTCTTAGGGTTTATATTTATAGCAAATCTCTTAATTAATGTATTTGAGACAGTTCAGCAGAGTGCGAAAGACAAGGAAGATATCTGACGCAGGATTTCACGCCTGATGGGCTGAATCAATATGCATTATTTATGAGGGTTACTATAGTTATGTTGTGTAGCAGGTATGTTATTTAGCCAATTGTTCTGTAAAGTCAGGAGTGGTATCTCCTTTACTGTTGTACACTAAATATGTTATATAACCGATAGTCAGCATGGGAAGCAATTATGTTTGGGGGCGAATTTGAGGGTTCATTGTAGTTCTTGGCATTTGGGAAGCCGCGTTATGAGTCGTCCATTTCACTGTTTGAGCGGAGTTTGCAACGGAGCGAGTTTGAGAGGGCGGCTCATGCTTTTAGCGGCTTTCCAAATGCCTAGAACTACAATGGTTCCGAAACTGAGCCCCCAAACATAATTGCTTCCCATGCGTCCCTTTCCATAACAAACTTTTTTAAAATTTCCTCCATCCCGACTTGAAATAAGAAAGCCTCTGACGTATAATAAACCCGAAAGTAGAAAGGCGCTGCTTTTAAGCAGGGTCTTTTTTTACAGATTTTGAATATATAAAAAATTCAGGAGTGAAAAAAGTTATGACCAAGATCAGAACAAGATTTGCACCAAGCCCTACAGGCAGAATGCATGTTGGAAATTTAAGAACAGCATTATATGCATACCTTATTACAAAACATGAAGGCGGAGATTTCATCCTCCGTATTGAAGATACAGACCAGGAACGTTACGTAGAAGGCGCTGTAGATATTATCTACCGTACTCTTGCAAAAACAGGACTTCTCCATGATGAAGGTCCAGACAAGGACAAAGGCTTTGGACCGTATGTTCAGAGTGAGCGTCAGGCACAGGGAATCTATCTGAAATATGCACAGCAGTTAGTAGAACAGGGTGATGCATACTACTGTTTCTGTAAGAAGGAAGAACTGGAAGGTATGAAACGTGTTGTGGCAGGAAAAGAGATTTCCATTTATGACAAACGCTGCCTTAAACTTTCCAAAGAAGAAGTACAGCGTCGTCTTGATGCAGGAGAACCACACGTAATCCGTTTCAATATGCCAACAGAGGGAACTACAACATTCCATGATGTAATCTACGGAGATATCACAGTAAACAATGAGGAACTGGAAGATCTGATCCTGATCAAATCTGACGGATACCCAACTTATAACTTTGCAAACGTAATCGATGACCATTTAATGGAAATCACACACGTAGTAAGAGGTAACGAGTATCTTTCCTCAGCTCCGAAATACAACCGTATCTACGAAGCTTTCGGATGGGATATCCCGGTTTATGTACATTGTCCGCTGATCACAGATGAGACACACCAGAAGCTTTCCAAACGTTGTGGACATTCCTCTTATGAAGACCTGCTTGATCAGGGATTTGTTTCAGAAGCGATCATCAACTATGTGGCACTTCTCGGATGGAGTCCTTCTGACAACAGAGAGATCTTTACACTGGATGAACTGGTACAGGTATTTGATTATCATCATATCAATAAATCTCCGGCAGTATTTGATATTGCGAAACTTCGTTGGATGAATGGTGAGTATATCAAGAAAATGGATGCGGATGAATTCTATGAGAGAGCACTTCCGTATATGAAAGAAGTTCTGAAGAAAGACTACAACTTCAAGAAGATTGCAGGAATGGTACAGACCAGAATCGAAACATTCCCTGACATTCCGGCTCTGATTGACTTCTTTGAGGAAGTACCGGAATATGATTCCGCCATGTACTGCCATAAGAAAATGAAGACAAATGAAGAGACTTCTCTTACAGTATTAAAAGAAGTACTTCCGGTTCTGGAAGAACAGGAAGATTATACAAATGATCCGTTATTTGAAACATTAAGTGCATTTGTAAAAGAGCATGGTTATAAGAACGGATATGTAATGTGGCCTCTGCGTACTGCTGTTTCCGGCAAGCAGATGACGCCGGCCGGTGCTACTGAGATCATGGAGATCATCGGTAAAGACGAGACAATCAAACGAGTAAAGGCAGCTATTGAGAAATTAAGCAAATAAATATGAAGAGAAATCCATCTCAACTTCGGGCAATCACTCACCTGTCAGGACCTATGATGGTCCTGGCAGGTCCCGGCTCGGGGAAAACTTCCGTTATTGTGGAGAGAACTGCATACATGATCAATGAGGGGAAGATACCGGCTTCTTCTATTTTGGTTGTAACTTTTTCCAGAGCAGCGGCAACAGAGATGAAAGAACGGTTTTTGAAATTCGTGGGACAGAACAGAAGCGAAGTGACTTTTGGAACTTTCCACGGAATTTTTTATGGGATTTTGAAAGCGGCCTATCATCTGAGTGCGGCCAATATTCTTTCTGAGGAAGAGAAATTCAGTATTCTACGTGAGATGACTGAGAAATATGGACAGGAAATGGCTCAGGAGGGAGATTTCATTGAAGAAGTTGCCAGGGAAATCAGTGTCGTAAAGGGGAACTGTATTTCTCCGGAGCATTATTATGCATCCTGTTGCTCGGATGAGATATTCAGGGACATTTTTCATGGCTATAAGCAGGCTCTGAAGGCGAAACGCAAGCTGGATTTTGATGATATGATCCTCTGTTGTTATGAACTTTTTTCTCAGAGACAGGATATCCTGAATGCATGGAGAAGAAAATTTGTCTACATTCTGGTGGATGAGTTTCAGGACATCAACAGCTTACAATACAAGATTTTGCAGATGCTGGCGGCACCTGTCAATAACCTGTTTATTGTAGGGGATGATGACCAGTCCATCTATCATTTCCGGGGCGCAAGACCAGAGATTATGTTAAATTTTACAAAGGATTATCCGAAGGCAGAGACAGTCCTTCTGAATGTGAATTACCGGTGCAGTAAGAATATCCTGCGTACAGCCATGGAAGTGATCGGATGTAATACCAGACGCTTCAAAAAGCAGCTGGATACTCCAAATGAAGAAGGGATGCCTGTGACGTGCAAGGAATTTGATAATCCAAGAGAAGAGTATATGTGCGTGGTGGCAGCACTGAAAAAAAGAATGGAGCGCGGCGAGGATCTGCTGAATACGGCAATCCTGCTTCGTACAAATCAGGAATCGGAAGGTCTGATCAATGTGCTGATGGAATATCAGGTTCCTTTTACAATGAAAGAACAGCTTCCCAATCTTTTCCGCCACTGGATCTGCCGTGCGCTTCTGGCTTATCTTGAAATGGCAGCAGGAGACAGGAGCAGGAAGAATTTGCTGGAGATCATGAACCGGCCAAATCGCTATATTTCCAGAGAAGCGTTGAACAGTTCGCAGATTAATTTTAATGAACTTCGGGAATATTATAAAGACAAAGACTGGATGTGCGACAGGATTACCACACTGGAAACGCATCTGAGGATTCTTGGTACTCTTTCCCCTTTTGCTGCGATTAATTTTATCAGAAAAGGAATGGGATTCGAAGAATACTTGCGTGAATATGCACAGTATCGTAAAATAAAACCAGAGGAACTGCTTGAGACCCTGGACCGGATCCATGAGAGTGCAAAAGGCATGAAAACCCTGGCGAAGTGGCAGGCTTACATAGAAGAATATACGAAGCGCCTGAATGAACAGGCAAGGAAACAGCAGGATAAAAAAGAAGGAGTGACTATATCCACACTCCATGCGGTAAAAGGTCTGGAATATGATATTGTGTATATTCTGAATGTTAATGAAGGAAGCATTCCATATCGCAAGGCGGTTTTGGCAGAAGCAGTGGAAGAAGAACGAAGATTGTTTTATGTAGGGATGACCAGGGCGAAAAAGAAGCTGGTGCTTGCCTATGTGAAACGCCAGTATGAGAAGGAACGGGAGCCTTCCCGGTTTCTTGAGGAGACAGGCCTATGAATAAAGGAATTATTTACTGTACAAAAATACGGGAAGAATATGAAGGCGCACATATGGAGCATATGATCGCAGAGAAACTTCTGGAAATCGCACTGAAAAAAGAATATGGAATCAATCTGTACAATGAACCCAGAGCAGAGGGAGAACATGGAAAACCATTCCTTTCCTATCGTCCGTCCCTGCATTATAATATCAGTCATTCCGGAAAATATGTGGTATGTATTCTGGCTGATCAGGAGGTTGGAATTGATGTGCAGATTCATTGCAGAGCCAATTATGAAAGAATGCTCAGACGTATGGTACCCCGGGAACAGTATCTCGAAATTCTCTCAGATATAAATGTGGAAAAGAAATTTTTTGAACAGTGGGTATTGAGGGAAGCTTATATCAAATGGACCGGTGAGGGGCTTTCCAGAGACATGAGGACTATATCCATGGATGAAGGCAGTCATATGCTGCTTGATATGGAAGACGGTTACAGTGGAGCAGTATGGGCAATGAATCCCATGGAAATCAACTGGAAATATGAAGACATCATACTTGGGTAAGACATGAACAGACAAACGAAGAAAGAAATCCGGAGACTGGCAGTGAAGATTCTTGTAGCAGTACTGGCACTTGGACTGGCTTTCTGGGGATATGCTTTCGTATACAGGGGTAAGACGGAACCTCCTGCAAAATATCCGGTAACCAACCAGGATGCTGCAGTGTATTCATTACGCGGACAGATACAGATGCTGTCGCAGCAGGAGGAGTTAAATACCTTTGCCTTTGAGGGCAGAAAAAAAGAAAAAGAGTACGGAACTTATATTATTCCCGGACTGAGATATACAAGAACATTCCTGAATGCAGAGGGTACAAAACAGGCGGTATGTACTTCCATGACTCCTCAGGGACTTGCAGTGACCGATGAGTATGTACTTGTAAGTGCCTATTGTCATACGGAAAAACATAACTCTGTTATTTATGTGATCAACAAAGAAACTCACAGATTTATCAAAGAGGTAGTCCTGCCAGGTCTGCCTCATGTAGGCGGACTTGCCTATGATCAGGAACATGATATGCTGTGGTATTCTTCAAATACCAATGGAATCGCACAGGCGATCAGCATTAAGATGGATGTGCTGCGTGACTATAATTATGCGGATAACCATATGCCTGTGCAGGTAAATCAGACATGTAGTCTTTATGGAATCGTGAGAGATTCTTTTATGACTTTCTATAAGGGGTGCCTGTATGTAGGATGTTTTAACAAATATACAGAGAGCACCATCGCGAGATATGCGGTGGATTCAAAAGGTGATCTGGTGAATACTTTTAATGAGGAACTTGGCATGATGTTTGAAATGGCGGTTCCGCTGGATTATTCTACAATATCAGAACAGGCACAGGGAATGGCTTTTTATAACGATAAGCTGTTGTTGTCTCATTCTTTTGGTATTCTGCCATCCAGGATTGTTTTTTATGAACAGTCGGATAAACGTCTGTATGTCAATGAAAATTCTGCAAGATCATACAGAATGCCTGAGATGATCGAGCAGATTGTTGTAGAGGGGGATGAACTTTACGTACTCTTTGAATCAGGAGCTTATGCGTACAGGGGGTATGCAGGAAATGTGGTAGACCGGGTTCTGAAGCTGAATCTGATAAAAATGGAAGAGTCTTATCAGGAAGAGTACTAAAATCGGTTTGTCCACATATATTAAGTGTAAAGAGGTGAGACATATAGAAGCGCAGCAGATTGAAAACCTGTTTGCCGGAAATATCCGGAATCTTTTAATGGATGCGAAGCTGGATTATGATAAATTATATGAGATACGCCTTCGTGTAGGGCGCCCGTTGTTTTTAACTTATGACGGAGGAGAGTGTTTTCTGCGAAAACCGGGCCAGGAACAGTATCTGGTGACAACGGAAGATCTGAAAGAAACACTGGAATATGTCACAGGATATTCTCTGTATGCTTATGAGGATGAGATCAGACAGGGATTTATCAGTGTTCAGGGTGGTCACAGAGTAGGTGTGACCGGAAAGGTAGTGCTGGATCGGGGCAGGATCATGGGAATGAAATATATTTCCTGCATCAATGTCCGTCTGGCACATGAGATTCAGGGATGTGCGGATAAGGTGATGTCTTATATCCGTACAGAGAAATGGGTTGCAAATACATTGATCATTTCACCGCCAAGGTGTGGAAAGACTACGCTGCTCAGAGATATTATCAGGCAGCTCAGTAATGGATGGGCAAATACTCAGGGTCTTACAATAGGTGTGGTGGACGAGAGAAGTGAGCTGGCAGGCTGTTATCAGGGAATTCCTCAGAATGATCTGGGAATGCGTACAGATGTGCTGGACTGCTGTCCGAAATCAGAAGGTATGCAGATGCTGGTACGTTCCATGTCACCGGATGTGGTTGCAGTGGACGAGTTAGGCTGTGAAGAGGATTTCAAGGCAGTTGACTCAGTAATCCACTGCGGATGTAAGCTGATTGCGACTGCACATGGAAGCTGTCTGGAGGATGTTCTGGATCAGCCATTCTTTTATAAGCTTATGGGCGAGAAAGTATTTGAACGTTATATTATCCTGGACAAAAATGATCAGGCAGGATGTCTGAAAGCTGTATTAGATGAAAATGGAAAAGTATGCTTAGAACAGTAGGATTGTGTGTAATTGTAATTTCCGGTGTCGGTTGCGGTTTTGCCATGAGCAATGAACTTGGCAGACGCAAAAAGATGATGGAAATGATCTTACGGATGATCATCCTCCTAAGAGGAGAAATACGTTATGGAAATAAATCTCTGTACGATGCCTTTACAGGTGCTTCCGGGAAACTGGAAGGGAAGTACAGAGAATTTTTTATACTTACGGCACAGAAAATGAAAGAAAAAACAGGGGATTCCTTTGGGACAATCTTCAGAGAATCGGCCGGAAAGTGTCTGGATCTGGATTGTCTTTCGCAGGAAGAGAGAGACAGATTTTATTCACTGGGAGATCAGCTTGGTTATCTTGGACTGGATATGCAGCTAAAACAGATGGATCTGATGGAAAAGGAAACAGAATATGCGATCAGGGAACTCAGGAAAGATTTTTGTGAAAAAAGAAAATTATACCGCAGTATGGGAATACTGGGCGGAATATTTGTGGCTGTGTTTTTTTGGTGAGCATGTATTTATAATCTGTTTCTTTACTGTGTAGATTACTGTTTTGCTATATCTGGCAGCAGAAGCCGGAAAGGAGAGACTGTGGAGGTAAGTCTTATTTTTAAAATCGCTGCAGTAGGGATTCTGGTTTCTGTTCTCTGCCAGATCCTGAAACACAGTGGAAGGGATGAACAGGCATTTCTGGTAAGCCTGGCGGGGCTTCTGATGGTGCTGTTCTGGATTGTTCCATATATTTATGAACTGTTTGAAAGTATTCAGCAGTTGTTTGTGCTGTGATTTCAAATCAACTGTTATGGCAGTTGACAGAACAGAAAGAGGTTTGAATGGCATGGATATTGTGAAAGTTTCAATCATGGGTATCTGCGGAATGATGCTTGGTTTTATTCTAAAAGAAACCAGACCGGAATTTGCTGCACTTGTGACCATGATGACGGGTTTTCTGATTCTTGGTCTTGCAGCAGGAAAAGTTTCTTATCTGTTTGAAACCATGAACAGGCTGAGAGAAAGCTTCCCCATAGACAGCAGTTATCTCACAGTTCTGGTTAAGATTATCGGGATTACATATATCGGACAGTTTTCATCTGCAATCTGCAAAGATGCCGGATATCAGATGATCGGAACACAGATCGACCTGTTCTGTAAACTGTCTGTGATGGTTCTGAGTATGCCGGTACTGCTGGCAATTCTGGATACGATTTCGGAGTTTATGATATGAGGCAGGATAAAGAGAGAAGTATCAGGGAACAGGCAGATCTGTGGAAAGGTTACTGGTGTATACTGGCATGTATACTTTTGGTAGGAAGAGTGTCATATCTTACATTCTTTCAGAATCATATAGTATCCGTATATGCCGCTGCGCAGACAGAACAGAAAGAAGATTCTTCAGTACAGATCCTGCAGGAGAATCTAATGGAAGAGATACAGATTGATGATGTGCAGAAAATGTTGGATGAGATTATGGATGACCATGTTTTTTCTGTCAGGGAAGCACTGATGAATATCATAAACGGGGAGGAGCCTGTTTCAAAAGAGACTGTACGGAGCTTTTTGTACAGTCTCTTTTTTTCGGATATAGAGAATGAAAAAGGATTAATACTGAAACTTTTACTTGTGATTTTTATTGCAGCGGTGCTGGCAGAGTTTGCTGATGTTTTCGGAAACGGACAGGCTGGCAGTATCAGCTTTTATATTGTCTATCTTGCGCTGTTTACAATGCTTATGGAGAATTTCTCAAGGCTTGGAAGTACGCTTACAAACTGGCTTCTTGGACTGACGGATTTCATGAAAGTTCTGTCTCCGGCTTATTTTATGACAGTGGCTGCATCAACCGGATCATCAACGGCTGCTGCATTTTATGAAGGGATTTTGTTGATGATCTGGGCGGTTCAGTGGCTTCTTGCAAATCTGTTTCTGCCTGCTGTAAACCTGAGTTTGCTTCTGAAAATGGTTAATTATTTGTCAAAAGAGGAGATGCTTACAAAAATGGCAGAACTTTTGGATGTAGCTGTAAACTGGGGGTTGAAAACTCTTCTGGGAGCTATTGTTGGTCTGCAGATTGTGCGGAATATGGTGAGCCCGGTGATGGATGCCATGAAGCGTTCTGCTGTTGGCAAGGCAGCGAGTGTGATTCCCGGCATTGGAAATGCAGTGACCGCTGTAACAGAATTAGTGCTGACCAGTGCAGTGATGGTGCGAAACAGTTTTGGCGCAGTAATCGTGATCCTTCTGTTGCTGATTGGAGCAGGACCGATTATCCATTATGGAAGTCTTTCTCTGGTTTATCGTTTTCTGGCTGCGATTGCACAGCCAATTTCTGACAAAAGAGTTGTGGGAGCCCTGAGTACAATGGGGGAGGGATGTGCAATGCTTTTAAAGCTTTTGCTGACAGCAGAAGTACTTTGCATGCTGACATTTCTGATAGTTGTAGTTTCTGTATCCTGATGAACTGACAGAAAGATTGCCGGAGGAAACATATGAAAGAAGAGCTGTATTTATGGATTCGGAATCTGGCAGTATTTTATATCTTTTTCACTGCGGTTCTGAATCTGATACCTGACCAGAAGTATGAGAAATATGTACGCTTTTTTATGGGCCTGCTGCTGATTTTTATGATGAGTACCCCGATATTTTCCATTCTTGGAAAAGGTTCGGAACTGACGGAAAGTTTTCTGGATAATTTTTCTGAAGAAAACAGAGAGAAAGAACTCCGGGAATTTCAGAATATTCAGAAAGTCTATCTGGAAAAAGGTTACGAACTGGAACTGGAACAGAAAATCCGGGAAACTCTGGAAAAAAGAGGCATAGAAGTATATAAGGTGAAAGTAAATATAGAAGGGGAGGAGACGCAGGCAAACCTTGTACTGAAGACAGAAATTTCTCAGGAGGAGAGAAAGGAGCTTAAAGATGCGCTGGTGGAAGAGTGGGGACTTAAAGAAAACAGAATTTGTATCCAGATTGTCCGAAATGAATCCGGCAAAATGGGGAATCCTGTTGCTCATCGGAGTACTTCTGGCAGTAGCGGCGATGCCTGTATCCAGTAAGCAGCAAAAGAAAAATACGGCAGGAGAGCAGAGTGAAGATATGCAAAAAAGTGTTCTGGAAGAGAAACTTGAAGCATTTCTTGAAAATACGGAAGGGGTGGGAAAGGTACAGGTTATCCTGATGACAGATGAGAAGAAAGACAGGCAGAGCTTCTATAATTCAGAAACCATACAGGTGACCGGTGTTCTGATTTCTGCGGAAGGCGGAGGAAATCCTGTAGTGGTCCAAAATATTCAGGAGGCGGTCATGGCATTATTTCAGGTGGATGCTCATAGAATTAGAATAATGAAAATGAAATGAGGAGATAAATGTGAAAAAAGTCATCGGAAAAAATCAGGTCATTATTACATCGCTGGCAATTCTGATTGCAGTGGCAGGATATCTGAACTTTGCGGATGTAGATCTTGGATTCAGGGATAAGGAGGCAAGTACGGACAGCAGCAGTATCCTTGAAGATGCAGGATATGATCTTACAGATGAAACTGCTCTTCTGGATGAAAATCAGGCAGATGGAGGTCTGACTGATAATAGTCTTACAGACAGTCAGGAAACGGATACTCCCGGGGAGGCTGTGTTTACGGGTTCTACAGGATTTGCCGCACAGGCAAAGATCAGCAGAGAACAGGTGCGCTCACAGAACAAGGCAGATCTGCAGGACATTATCAATAATGAAGAAATTGATGATGAAGAGAAGCAGGAGGCAATACATACGATGGTCTCGATGACAGACCTTTCAGAAAAAGAAGCGGCAGCAGAGCTTTTGCTGGAGGCGAAGGGCTTTAAGAATGTAGTTGTAAATCTTACCGGAGAAACTGCGGATGTTGTGATCCCTGAAGCAGAACTTTCTGATGCACAGAGAGCACAGATTGAAGATATTGTAAAAAGGAAAACAGGAATTGCGCCAGAAAATATTGTGATCACCCCACTGAAGGAGAGTGAAGATGCAGAAGATACAACACAGACAGATGAAACATCAGCAGATACTTCGTATGAGGAAGACAGCGAAACATCAGCACAGCCATATGAGGATACCGCAATCGATACAACTGATATTTATGACTGATATTTTGATATGAATATGCGAACATATATCTTGACAGAAAAGAGGTGCATATACTAGAATAGGAATGCTGTAAAAAAATAGAAAACGTAACTGATACCGGCTGTTGCCGGTGTTTTATGTAAACAATTATAAAAAAGCGCAACAGGAGGCTGAACGTGTCTAAGTATACGAATGAAATAGAAAAAAGAAGAACATTTGCCATTATTTCCCATCCGGATGCAGGTAAAACTACACTGACTGAGAAATTCCTGCTGTATGGCGGAGCAATCAATCTTGCCGGAAGTGTTAAAGGTAAGGCAACAGCCCGCCATGCAGTGTCAGACTGGATGGAGATCGAAAAAGAGAGAGGTATTTCCGTTACTTCCTCTGTTCTGCAGTTCCATTATGATGGTTACTGCATTAATATTCTGGATACACCGGGACATCAGGATTTCTCGGAGGATACTTACCGTACACTGATGGCAGCAGATTCTGCAGTCATGGTAATCGACGGTTCCAAGGGTGTGGAGGCACAGACCAGAAAACTGTTCAAGGTCTGCGTAATGCGCCATATCCCGATTTTTACATTTATCAATAAGATGGATCGTGATGCAAACGACACATTTGACCTTCTTGATGAGATTGAGAAAGAACTTGGCATCGCAACCTGCCCGATTAACTGGCCAATCGGTTCCGGTAAGAAATTCCGCGGTGTTTATGACCGTGATACAGAGAAAATACTTACCTTTTCTGATACACAGAAAGGTACCAAAGAAGGTGTGATCGAGGAAATCCCGTTAAGTGACAGCCGGGCAGATGAGATTATGGATCCGGAGCAGAAAGCACAGCTTCTGGACGAGATTGAGCTTCTGGACGGCGCAAGTGCAGATTTTGACCAGGAGCTGGTAAGCAAAGGTAAGCTGACACCTGTATTCTTCGGATCTGCGCTGACAAACTTCGGTGTGGAAACATTTCTGGAACATTTCCTGAAGATGACAACATCACCGCTTCCGAGAGTGTCTGATATTGGGGAAATTGACCCCATGGATGATGATTTCTCAGCGTTTGTATTTAAAATCCAGGCAAACATGAACAAGGCACACAGAGACAGAATCGCATTTATGAGAATCTGTTCCGGTAAATTTGACGCTTCCCAGGAAGTATATCATGTGCAGGGTGATAAAAAGATGCGTCTGCTTCAGCCGCAGCAGATGATGGCAGAATCCCGCCATGTGGTAGATGAGGCATATGCCGGAGATATTATCGGTGTTTTTGACCCGGGTATCTTTTCCATCGGAGATACAATCTGTGCACCCGGTAAAAAGTTTGCATTCGAAGGTATTCCTACATTTGCACCGGAACATTTTGCGAGAGTCCGTCAGATTGATACTATGAAGAGAAAACAGTTTGTTAAAGGTATCAATCAGATCGCGCAGGAAGGTGCTATTCAGATTTTTCAGGAGTTTAATACCGGTATGGAAGAAATTATTGTAGGTGTTGTAGGTGTCCTGCAGTTTGATGTTCTGAAATATCGTCTGGAAAATGAATATAATGTAGATATCCGTCTGGAAACACTTCCATATGAACATATTCGCTGGATTGCAAATAAAGAAGAAGTAAAAGTGGATAAGATCATTGGAACCTCTGATATGAAAAAAGTTACTGATCTTAAGGGAAATCCGCTGCTCCTCTTTGTAAATTCCTGGAGTGTGGGTATGACAGAGGACAGAAATCCTGGCTTAATATTAACGGAATTCAGTAAATAACCCTTTTCATTTATCTGTCGATTTGGTATAATGAACAAAGATTAAAGAATCCCTCAGGAGGTTTTCAGATGGCAGAGAAAAGAATAACATATAAAATACAGGATTTAGGAGGCATTGGTGAGGTCCAGATCGCAGATGAAGTGGTCGCTATCATTGCCGGACTTGCTGCTACGGAAGTAAACGGAGTTGCTTCCATGGCAGGCAATATCACAAACGAACTGGTAAGCAAACTTGGAATGAAGAATCTTTCCAGAGGTGTTAAGGTTACTGTACTCGAAGGAGTTGTAACAGTAGACCTGAACCTGAATATCGAATATGGTAAGAACATTCTTGAGACAAGTAAGAAAGTTCAGGAGAAAGTAAAATCATCCATAGAGAATATGACAGGTCTTGAGGTTGCAGATGTTAATATTCATATTGCCAGTGTAGATATGGAGAACGAAAAAGGAAAGTAACCCTTTCCTTTTTTGTGTACTTAAGAGATATTTAGAAAGGAAAGCTGTTTATACAGCAAAAATTATGCGAAGAAGAGAGCAGAGAGAACATATTTTTAAATTACTGTTCATGACAGAATTTAATTCAGAGGAAGAGATGAGTGAGCAGCTTTCACTTTATTTTGATACTCTGGAGGAACTTTCAGAGAAAGATCAGGAGTATATGAGCCGGAAATACCGCCATGTACTTGAAAAATTAGACGAGATCGATGCACTGTTAAATGAGACAAGCAATGGCTGGAAGACAAAGAGAATGAGCCGCGTTGACCTGACTGCCCTGCGTCTGGCAGTGTATGAACTGAAATATGACAAAGATGTACCTACAGGTGTAGCTATCAATGAGGCGGTAGAGCTTGCCAAACGTTTTGGCGGTGAGACTTCCGGTTCCTTTGTAAACGGTATCCTTGGCAAGATTGCCAACAGTGAAAGCGAAGAAAAATCAGAATGAAAAACACATATTCTGTAGGTCAGGTAAACCGTTATATCAAAAATATGTTTACCCAGGATTATTTACTGCAGAAGATTTATGTAAAAGGCGAGGTGTCCAATTGTAAATATCATACAAGCGGACACATCTATTTTTCCCTGAAAGATGAGACAGGAACATTGAATTGTGTGATGTTTGCCGGACACAGACGGGGACTTGCATTTGCCATGAAAAATGGCGATAAGGTGATCGTTGGCGGGAGTGTGGATGTATATGAACGCGACGGCCGCTATCAGATGTATGCAAAGGAGATTACCCTGGAAGGTGCAGGAACTCTGTATGAGAGATATCTTGCATTGAAGCAGGAACTGGAAGATATGGGAATGTTTGCACAGGAGTACAAACAGCCCATTCCGAGATTTATCAGACGTCTGGGTGTGGTAACTGCACCGACAGGTGCGGCTGTTCAGGATATCCGCAATATTTCCTATCGAAGAAATCCCTATTTACAGATTATTTTATATCCGGCTCTTGTACAGGGGGCGGGTGCGGCAGAAAGTATTGTAAAAGGAATACAGATGCTTGATAAGACAGATGTGGATGTGATCATTGTGGGAAGAGGCGGCGGCTCTATTGAAGATCTCTGGGCGTTTAATGAAGAAATCGTGGCCAGAGCTATTTTTGAGTGCAGTACACCTATTATTTCCGCAGTAGGTCATGAAACGGATTTTACAATTGCTGATTTCGCTGCTGATCTGCGAGCTCCTACTCCTTCTGCTGCGGCAGAGCTTGCGGTGGATGATTACAGAAGTGTGATTGAAGCAGTAAGTATTTACAGGCAGCGGTTATATCGTGCAATGAGTGGTAAAATGGATCTGTACCGCAGCAGACTGGAGCATTTTCAGACAAAATTTGCTTATCTGAGTCCGGAGAACAGGCTGCGGGAGCAGAGACAGCGTCTGGCAGATCTGGAGAATGCTGTACAAAATGGAATGAACAGGAAACTTCAGGATGAGAGACACAGATTGTCTGTTTATCTGGAACGTTTTGCAGGACTTTCCCCTTTAAAGAAACTGAATCAGGGATATTCTTATGTGGCAGATAAATATAAAAAGACATTGACAAGTGTAGAACAGGTACAAAATGGGGATACCATTTATATATCTGTGACAGACGGTACGATAGAAGCAGATGTTACAGGTACGGTGAAGGAGGAGAGAATCTATGGCGAAGAAAGAAAACTGTGAGCAGTTACAGGAGGAGAAATCTCTGGAAGAGATGTTTGCAGAACTGGATCTGCTGGCTGAAAAACTGGAAAACAGAGACACATCGCTGGAGGACTCTTTTATACTGTACAGACAGGGCATGGAACTTTTGAAACTTTGCAGCGGGAAGCTGGATACAGTGGAGAAGAAAATGCTGCAGCTTAATGAGGATGGTACATTTAGTGAATTTTCAAGATGAATTAGCAAAGAGAACGGAAGAAACAGAGAAAGTGATCAGAAGCTTTCTGCCTGCAGAGGCGGGATTCGCCGGAACAATGGCTCAGGCTATGAATTACAGTATGCTGGCAGGAGGCAAGCGCCTTCGGCCAATGTTGATCCGGGAGACATATCGCCTGTTTGATGGTAAGGAAGAAGTTGTAAAACCGTTTATGGCAGGAATGGAGATGATCCATACTCATTCCCTGATCCATGACGATCTTCCTGCACTTGATGATGATGATTACAGGCGCGGCAGACTGACTACACATAAGGTATATGGGGAAGCCATGGGGGTGTTAAGCGGTGTTGCGCTGCTTAATTACGCATACGAAACCATGTTTCAGGCATTTGCCCTGACAAAAGAGCAGGATCGGGTAATCCATGCGTTGAGAGTGGTCTCACAGAAAACAGGCATTCATGGAATGCTTGGAGGACAAAGTGTTGATGTGGAAAATGACGGAAAGCCCCTTGAAAAAGAGATGCTTGACTATATTTACAGAAATAAGACGTCAGCATTGATCGAAGCCTCCATGATGACAGGCGCAATTCTTGCAGGAGCAAATGAGCAGGAAGTATCTGCAGTGGAGAAAGCTGCCGGAAATATAGGACTGGCTTTCCAGATTCAGGATGATATTCTGGATGTGACCAGCACTGCAGAAGAACTGGGAAAACCTGTACACAGTGATGAGAAGAATAATAAAGTTACTTATGTGACTCTTTTTGGAACAGAGAAGGCTGCTGAACAGGTGGAAGAACTCTCAGAAAAGGCAATCGATCTGCTGAAGAGTCTGAATAAAAATAACGAGTTTCTGTATTTGTTAATTGAAAAATTAATAAACCGCAGAAAATAAAGGAAGGATACAAATGATTCTGGAAAAGATTAAGAAACCCAATGATATCCATAAGATACCATTGGAAGATTTCGAGCCTCTGGCAGCGGAGATCAGGGACTTTTTAATCCGGTCAGTAAGTCGGACAGGCGGACATCTTGCTTCAAATCTGGGAGTAGTGGAACTGACTCTGGCTCTTCATAATGTGCTGGATTTTCCGGAAGACAAACTAATCTGGGATGTGGGACATCAGGCATATACACATAAGATTCTTACCGGAAGAAAAGATGAATTTAAGAATCTGCGACAGGAAGGTGGATTAAGCGGTTTTCCTAAGAGAAGTGAGAGCCCCTGTGATGCATATGATGCAGGACACAGTTCCAATTCAATTTCGGCAGGACTGGGATATGTGCATGCCAGAGATATTCTGGGACAGAAGCATCATGTGGTTTCTGTGATCGGAGATGGTGCTCTCACCGGAGGAATGGCGTATGAGGCATTAAATAATGCTGCAGAGTTAAAGACAAATTTTATTATTATCATAAATGACAATAATATGTCCATTTCCAGAAATGTAGGAGGCATGTCCACTTATCTGAGTGCACTGAGAACTGCAGAAGCTTATACAGGAATGAAGATGGGTGTGACAAAGGCACTGAAGAAGGTTCCGAAGGTAGGGACTGCTCTGGTAGATACTATGAGAAAAACCAAAAGCAGTGTCAAGCAGCTTTTTATTCCGGGAATGCTGTTTGAAAATATGGGACTGACATATCTGGGACCTGTTGATGGTCATAATATGCGTCAGATGATGAAACTCTTTAATGAAGCAAAACGGGTAGAGGGACCGGTAGTTGTTCATGTCCTGACAAAGAAAGGCAGAGGATACGAACCTGCAAGTGCCCATCCGGACAGGTTTCATGGAACAGGTCCTTTTGATATTAAAACAGGCCGGGTACTTCAGAAGAAAACAGTGCCGGGTTATACAGATGTTTTTTCCAAAGCACTGGTCTCTCTTGGTGAGAAAAATAAAAAACTGACAGCTATTACCGCAGCCATGCCGGATGGAACCGGACTTGTGGAATTTTCCAGGAGATTTCCGGACAGATTTTTTGATGTGGGAATCGCAGAGGAACATGCGGTGAGTTTTGCGGCGGGTCTGGCTCTTGGCGGCCTGGTTCCTGTTGTTGCCATCTATTCATCTTTTCTGCAGCGTGCTGTAGATCAGATCCTGCATGATGTATGTATGCAGAAGCTTCATGTGATTTTTGCTGTTGACAGGGCAGGGCTTGTAGGCGCAGACGGGGAGACGCATCAGGGCTGCTTTGATCTGTCTTATTTGTCCATGATGCCGAATATGACTGTTCTGGCACCGAAGAATGACAGAGAACTGGAAGAGATGCTTGCATTTGCGGTAAGCTTTGACGGACCGATTGCAATCCGCTATCCGAGAGGCAGTGCGCATCAGGGGCTTCGGGAATATCAGGCACCTGTGGAATATGGCAGAAGTGAGATTATCCGCAAAGGAAAAAAAATCGCTGTGCTGGGAGTGGGAAGTATGATCCCGTCCTGCATGGAAATCTGTAAAGGACTGAAAGATGACGGCTATGATCCTACTTTTGTAAATGCCAGATTTGTGAAACCACTGGATGTGGATCTTCTTGATGAACTGGCAAAGGATCACAGTCTGTTTGTGACAGTAGAAGAGAATGTGAAAAGCGGCGGATACGGAGAGCATGTGTCTGCTTATATGGAAGCCTGTCATCCGGAAATAAGAGTGTTGTCGGCAGCTGTCTGGGATCGTTTCGTACCCCAGGGAAATGTAGAAAGCCTGCGCAGCCGGATTGGACTTGGAGTGGAAGACATCAGACAGGCAATAGAAGATAGTGAGGAATTAAGAGAGCAATGAAGAAACGTTTGGATATGCTTATGATGGAACGTGCCCTTGCACCATCCCGCGAGAAAGCAAAGGCATTCATCATGGCAGGCGATGTATATGTTGATGGTCAGAAAGAAGATAAGGCGGGAACCATGTTCCCGGAGACTGTAAAGATTGAGGTCAGAGGAAACACTCTTCCGTATGTAAGCCGCGGTGGGCTGAAACTTGAAAAAGCTATGAAAAACTTTGATGTCACATTGGATAGTAAGGTCTGTATGGATGTAGGTGCGTCCACCGGAGGGTTTACAGATTGTATGTTACAGAACGGGGCAGTAAAAGTTTATTCCATTGATGTAGGATATGGACAGCTTGACTGGAAGCTTCGTAACGATCCGCGTGTAGTCTGTATGGAGAAAACCAATATCCGCTATGTGGTACCGGAGGATTTGGGAGAACCGGCAGATTTTTCATCAATTGATGTGTCCTTTATTTCTCTTACAAAAGTACTGCTTCCTGTAAGAAATCTCCTTACAGATGAGGGTGAGATCGTATGTCTGATCAAGCCGCAGTTTGAGGCGGGGAGAGAGAAAGTCGGAAAGAAGGGGGTTGTAAGAGATCCTGCTGTTCATCAGGAAGTGATCGAAAAAGTGCGCGATTATGCCATGAGTATTTTTATGGAGCCATGTCATCTTTCTTTTTCGCCAATTAAAGGACCGGAAGGAAATATCGAATATCTTCTTCATCTGAAAAAACATCCGGAAGGTACCGGGGTTACCGACAGCCTGAAGGTATCTGTAGAAGCTGTTGTGGCAGAGGCTCATGGACAGTTGGATTAAAAAGGCTGAGTCAGGAAGAAACTATGGACAGGTTTTATATTATTACAAACAGTGACAAGGATAAAAAACTTGAAATCACAGAAAAAATCGCAGATTATCTGAAAACACATCACAAAAACTGTGAAGTACAGCAGGCAGAAAGGAAACATGAGGGTTCCTTTCATTATACAGATCCTGATAAGGTTCCGGACGATACACAGTGTATTATTGTTCTGGGAGGAGATGGCACACTTCTTCAGGCAGCAAGGGATGTGGTGCATAAGGAAATTCCTCTTCTTGGAATCAATCTGGGAAATCTGGGTTTTCTTGCAGAAGTGAATCAGACCTCTCTGTACAGTGCTCTGGATCAGCTGATGGCGGATGATTACGAGGTAGAAGAACGCATGATGCTGGAAGGAAGAGTGTACCGCGGCAGAAAACTGATCGGACAGGATATTGCATTGAATGACATTGTGATCGGCAGAGACGGTCATCTCCGCGTGGTCCGGTTTAAGAATTATGTAAATGATGTTTATCTTAACTCTTATAATGCTGATGGAATTATTATTTCAACACCTACCGGATCTACTGGATACAGTCTGTCAGCGGGAGGACCTATTGTATCGCCCAATGCCGCCATGACGATCATGACTCCCATAGCACCACACACGCTGAATACAAGAAGCATTATTTTTCCTGCGCAGGATGTGATCACTGTAGAGATAGGAAAAGGAAGACACTGTGACTGTGAAAAGGGAATCGCATCTTTTGACGGAGATACATTTATCCCCATGGTCACCGGTGACTGCATTCAGATCCGGCAGGCAGATGTAAAGACAAAGATTCTGAAGCTGAACCATTTAAGTTTTGTTGAGGTATTGCGCCGGAAGATGAGAGACAGCTGATCAGCAGGAGGAAATAAGGTGAAAGTTGCGAGACATGAGAAAATTATTGAACTGATTCATCAGTATGATATTGATACACAGGAAGAGCTGGCCTCCAGACTTAATGAGGCAGGATTTAAGGTGACACAGGCGACTGTATCCAGAGATATTCGTGCTCTCAAGCTGACAAAAGTGGCAGGAAAGGACGGAAAGTCCCGTTATGCAATTATTAATAATGAATCAGGAAGTCTTGGAGAAAAATATACAAGAGTACTGGAAGATACCCTGCTTTCTATTGATGTGGGACAGAATATCATTGTGATCAAAACCGTTTCCGGAATGGCCATGGGCGTGGCAGCAGCCCTGGATGCGTTGAAATGGCCGGAAATACTGGGATGTATTGCAGGTGATGACACTATTATGTGTGCTGCAAAGACTGCAGACATGGCACTGGGAGCAGCAGAGAAACTGAGAAGTTTTGTCAGATTGAATAAGTGATCCCACGAGTAACTGCTCAATACCTTTGCAGTTACGATCCTGAACTTTTAACATTACAAATGACTTGATTATGGAGGCAATAAATGTTAGCTCATCTGCATGTGAAAAATCTTGCACTGATAGAAGAAATAGAAGTGGAATTTGGTCCCGGACTGAATATCCTGACCGGTGAGACCGGAGCAGGTAAATCTATCCTTCTGGGGTCTATGCAGCTGATCCTGGGTGCAAAAACTTCTAAAAATATGATAAGGGAAAATGCATCCTATGCACTTGTGGAGCTGCTTTTTCAGGTAGAAAACGAGAAAGCGCTGGAGACACTGAAAGCACTGGATATCTGTCCGGAAGATGGACAGGTACTTCTGTCCAGAAAAATTATGGATGGAAGAAGCATCAACAAGATTAATGGAGAGACAAGTACTGTAGGTCAGATGAAGGCCGCTGCTGCATGCCTTTTGGATATCCATGGACAGCACGAGCATCAGTCACTTCTGTATCAGGATAAGCAACTTGCAATCCTGGATGCATATGGAAAAGAAAAAATCCTTCCTGCAAAGGAGAAAGTATCTCTGGCATATAAAGAATACAGCAAATGCAAAACAGAACTTGGTTCCATGAATATGAATGAGGAGCAGAGGAATCGTGAGCTGGCTTTTCTGGAGTTTGAGATCAAAGAAATCGAGAAAGCAAATCTGCAACCGGGAGAGGATGAGGAACTGGAAGCCCGGTACAGAAAAATGAGCAATGCAAAACTCATCGTTGACTCCCTGCAGCTTGTACATAATCTCACAGGCTATGAAAGCAAGGAAGGCGCCGGAGAGACTGTCGGAGAGGCATTAAAGGAATTCTCTCATGTAACACAGTATGATCCGGAGCTTACACCTCTTGCAGAGACACTTACTTCTGTAGACGGTCTTCTGAATGATTTTAACAGAGAATTATCCGCTTATCTGGACGAGCTGACCTTTGATGAAGGAGAGTTTTATGAGACAGAGAGAAGACTGGATCTGATCAATGGACTGAAGGCAAAATATGGACGTACCATTGAGGAAATTTTCACATATCGCAAACTTCAGGAAGAAAAACTGGAAAAATTACATAAATATGAAGAAAATTTACAGGAATTAAAGGAGCGTCTCAGAGAACTGGAAAATATTCTTGAGAAAAAGTCGGATGAATTAGCAGAAATCCGTAAAGAATACAGTAAACAGCTTGAGCAGAAGATTATTCAGGGATTGAAGGATTTAAATTTCCTGGATGTCAATTTTGCCATTGATTTCCGGAAAAAGAAAAACTACACAGATAATGGAACCGATGATATCCAGTATCTCATTTCTACAAATCCCGGAGAAACTCTGAAGCCACTGGGACAGATCGTATCCGGCGGTGAGTTGTCTCGAATCATGCTTGCATTAAAGGCAATCCTTGCAGACAGAGATGAGATTGAGACATTGATCTTCGATGAGATCGATACTGGTATCAGTGGAAGAACTGCACAGAAAGTCTCTGAAAAGATGGCAGTGATCGGACAGCATCATCAGGTACTCTGCATCACGCATCTGCCGCAGATTGCAGCTATGGCAGACAGTCATTTTGAAATTGAAAAACATCTGCAGGGAACTGAGACTATTACCCAGATTCATGTGCTTAAAGAACATGATTCCATCCGCGAACTGGCAAGACTGTTAGGTGGTGCAGAAATTACACCTGCAGTTCTTGAGAATGCGAAAGAGATGAAAGAATTGGCACAGAAACAAAAAAATACAAGATTTAAATAAAATAATTGACCACATACTAAGAGAGGATAATCTTTGTGACGGATTGTTCTCTCTTATTTTTGTACCTTTCGGATTTGCTGTGATGGGAAGTGTTTTATGGCAATTTCACAGTTACAGAATTTCATAAATACAGAATGAAAGGATGTGCATAACAATGAACAAAAGAAAATACAGACTTTTTGTCATCTGTTGTCTTGTGCTGGATCTGTTGGTGATGCTGATATCAGGTTACAGATATCTGGACAGAAAGATACCTGACGAAATTCAGATTTCCAGAGGCAAAAAAACAGAAGATGTCACAGAAGTTTTGTCAACACCATTTGTTACATTTGAAGAAGCAGTTACTGTTTCGCAGGATGGAGGCTATATTCTGCCCTGTAAACTTTTGGGTTATATTCCATTTAAAGAAATAAAAGTGACACCTGCAGATGATCAGGAAATTTATGTCAGCGGAAGCACCATAGGAATTTATATGCAAACAGAAGGTGTTCTGGTGATTGACACCGGTGAAATTCAGAATCGGAATGGTGAGACAGAGGAGCCTGCGAGAAATATTATCAGACAGGGAGATTACATTATCTCATTTAACGGAGAAAAAATCTCTACAAAAAGAGAACTGATCGATGACATCTCAGAACTTGATGGCAGCGAAGTTACACTGGGGATAAGCCGCAAAGGAGAGAGTATTCCTGTATCTGTAACTCCTGTAAAAGACAAAAAAGGAGACTATAAACTTGGAATCTGGGTAAGAGATGACACGCAGGGGATAGGAACGCTTACCTACGTAGATCAGAATGGTAATTATGGTGCCCTTGGCCATGGAATCAGTGATATAGACACTGCCCAGCTTCTGAATATCCGAAACGGAGCTTTGTATAAAGCCCGGATTCTTGCGATTAACAAAGGAAGTAAAGGCAATCCCGGCGAACTTGCAGGATACATCTGCTATGATGACAGAAATATTCTTGGAACTATCGAAGCAAACAGCAGAAACGGAATTTATGGTCAGTTCACAGGGATTGCAGATGATGCGATCACTTTAAAGAAAATGCCGGCTGCGTATAAGCAGGAAGTGAAGATTGGAACAGCCACAATTCTCTGCAGTACAGATGGCGAGGTAAAAGAATATGATGCAGAGATCAGAAAAATAGATTTGAATCATGAAGATACCAACAAAAGTTTTGTGATAAAGGTGACAGATAAAGAACTTCTGGAAGCTACAGGAGGGATTGTACAGGGGCTCAGCGGAAGCCCGGTTATCCAGAATGGAAAAATCATTGGTGCGGTAACTCATGTATTTGTTCAGGATGCTTCCAGCGGATATGGAATCTTTATTGAAAATATGCTGAAAAATACAGAAAGACTCTTTTAATGGATGATCAGGATTATGAAACAAAAATCTGATTATTGTCGAAATATATCAGATGCCTGTGAAAAATGAAAATAAAGAAAAAAGAATCACCAAAGCTGTCGACATAAAATAGGACAAATTTCCCTCTGTGTCTTGATTTTTCCGTAAGCATTCCTCTATAATATGTGATGAACCGAAAAAGAAAAGAGATTTATTGAAAAATGGGGGAGGAGTGAAATTTATGGAAAAATTAAATGTGGCAATTGCAGATGATAATGAGAAAATGGTGGAAGTACTTGGTCAGATAATAGAAGAAGACAAAGATCTGGAACTTGTGGGAAAAGCGCATAACGGAGAAGAAATCTGTAATATTATACGTGAAAAGGAACCGGACGTTGTGGTTCTGGATATTATTATGCCGAAAATGGACGGACTGGCAGTAATGGAGAAATTTGCCAATGACAAAAGTCTCAAAAAGATCCCATCATTTATCGTAGTTTCGGCAGTCGGTCAGGAACGTATTACAGAAAATGCATTTAACTTAGGGGCAGATTATTATATCCTGAAGCCTTTCGATAATCAGATGCTGCTTAATCGTATCAAACATGTGCGCAGAGCCGGCGAGAGAAGAATACGTCAGATCGGGCGGCAGCCTGAAAGGACAGAAGACAATCCGGTACCTGTGAGAAATCTGGAAACAGACGTGACAAATATCATTCATGAGATTGGAGTGCCTGCACATATTAAAGGATATCAGTATCTGCGTGACGCCATCATCCTGTCAGTTAATGACATGGAGATGCTCAATTCCATTACCAAGATACTGTATCCTACGATTGCAAAGAAGCATCAGACAACAGCCAGCAGAGTGGAACGGGCTATCAGACACGCCATTGAAGTTGCCTGGAGCAGAGGAAAAATGGACACAATAGATGAATTATTCGGTTACACAGTCAGTACAGGAAAAGGGAAACCCACAAATTCAGAATTTATTGCTCTGATTGCAGATAAAATCAGACTGGAATATAAAAATCGCTCTTTCCAATAGTCATAGTTTGGAGTATAATTATTCAATAAAGGCTACCAAGGAGGGTTTTTCGCATGAAAAATATTTTATTTGCAACATCTGAAGCTGTACCATTTATCAAAACAGGAGGTCTGGCAGATGTAGCTGGCTCATTGCCGAAATATTTTGATAAACGATATTTTGATATTCGTGTGATCTTACCGAAATATGCCTGTATGAAACAGGAATGGAAAGATAAAATGAACTATATCACACATTTCTACATGGATCTTGGATATAAGAACTGCTATGTAGGAATCATGCACATGGAGTACGAAGGAATTCAGTTTTATTTTATTGACAATGAATACTATTTCAGCGGACCCAAACCGTATGATGGAGGAACATGGGATCTGGAGAAATTTGCATTCTTCTCCAAAGCTGTACTGTCAGTTCTTCCGGTTATCGGATTCAGACCGGATATTATACACTGTCATGACTGGCAGACCGGACTTGTTCCCGTATATCTGCACGACAGCTTCCAGCAGAATGAATTTTTCTGGAATATCAAGACGATCATGACAATACATAACCTTAAATTCCAGGGTGTATGGGATGTACAGACAATCAAGAATATCACAGGACTGTCCGATTATTATTTTACAGCAGACAAACTGGAAGCATATAAAGATGCCAATTATCTGAAGGGCGGTATTGTGTTTGCAGATGCAGTCACTACTGTAAGCAATACTTATGCAGAGGAAATCAAGACACCGTTCTATGGAGAAAAACTGGACGGTCTGATGTGTGCGCGTGCAAACAGCCTGCGTGGAATTGTAAATGGTATTGATTACAATGAATTCAATCCTGAAACAGATCCATATATCACAAAGACTTATAATGCAACAACTTTCAGAAAAGAGAAAGTTAAGAACAAACTTCAGCTGCAGAGAGATCTTGGATTGCAGGAAGATCCGAAGACGATGATGATAGGTATTGTATCACGACTGACAGATCAGAAAGGGTTTGATCTGATCGCATATGTGATGGATGAGCTTTGCCAGGATGCTATCCAGCTTGTAATTCTTGGAACCGGTGATGAACGTTATGAGAATATGTTCCGTCACTTTGACTGGAAATATCATGGAAAGGTATCTGCTCAGATCTATTATGATGAGAAAATGTCTCACCGTATCTATGCATCAGCAGATGCGTTCCTGATGCCGTCCTTATTTGAGCCATGTGGTTTGAGTCAGCTGATGAGTCTTCGTTACGGAACACTTCCGATCGTCAGAGAAACAGGTGGACTGAAAGATACGGTCGTACCTTATAATGAATATGAGGGAACTGGAAACGGATTTTCTTTCAGAAACTACAATGCGCATGAGATGCTTGCAACAGTGCGCAATGCGGAAAGAATCTATTATGATAAGAAACGTGAATGGAATAAAATGGTTGATCGTGCTATGGCAGCTGATTTCTCATGGGGTAATTCCGCACGTCAGTATGAAGAAATGTACAACTGGCTGATCGGTGATAAATAGAACAGAAAGAAATATTAAAAATTACGAAAGAGCAGGGAATGTAAAAAAGCATATTCCCTGCTTTTAATGTTATGTTGAAGTTACTGTTCACACGCTACTATTCCGCGAGGTGTTTTGGCATGAATATGCCAAAATCCCGAGACATACAGCGCGGATTTGTGCGATTAGCATAAATCCTGCGCATCGCGAAGGGTGTTACTGAGAACGGAGTGAACAGTAACGTTATGTTGAATGAAAAGGTTATTCAGGCAGAATAAAAAGCTTGACATTTGACAGGAAGTATAATACTATAATGAATAGAAAACGAACATAAGTTCTTAAAGGGCTGAAGGAGATTAAAATAAATGATAAATGAAGAAAAGCAGAAAGCACTGGAAGCAGCGCTTGGACAGATTGAGAAACATTACGGGAAAGGATCAGTCATGAAACTCGGGGAATCCGGAGCAAATATGCAGGTGGAGACAGTCCCTACCGGATCTTTAAGTCTTGATATTGCACTTGGAGTAGGCGGTGTTCCCAAGGGACGTATCATCGAGATTTACGGACCGGAATCCAGCGGTAAGACAACCGTTGCACTTCACATGGTTGCGGAAGTGCAGAAACGAGGCGGGATTGCTGGATTTATTGATGCAGAACATGCTCTGGATCCTGTCTATGCAAAGAATATCGGTGTAGATATCGATAACCTGTACATATCACAACCGGACAATGGAGAACAGGCACTTGAGATCACAGAGACGATGGTGCGTTCCGGAGCTGTGGATATTGTGATCGTTGACTCGGTTGCCGCACTTGTACCGAAGGCGGAGATTGATGGAGATATGGGTGACAGCCATGTAGGTCTTCAGGCCAGACTGATGTCACAGGCTCTCCGTAAACTTACAGCAGTGATCAGTAAATCTAATTGTGTAGTTATCTTTATCAATCAGCTGCGTGAGAAAGTTGGAGTTATGTTTGGAAACCCTGAGACAACGACAGGTGGGCGTGCTCTGAAATTTTATTCATCTATCCGCATGGATGTCCGCAGAGTAGAGACATTGAAACAGGGCGGTGAGATGGTGGGAAACCACACCAGAATCAAAGTTGTGAAGAATAAGGTGGCTCCGCCGTTTAAACAGGCAGAATTTGATATTATGTTCGGAACCGGCATTTCCAAAGAGGGAGATATTCTTGATCTGGCAGCGGAATGCGGAATTGTAAATAAGAGCGGTGCATGGTACGCATATAACGGAGATAAGATCGGACAGGGACGTGAAAATGCGAAGATTTTCCTGAAAGAGCATACAGATATCTGTGATGAGATTGAGAAGCAAGTCAGAATCCATTATCATCTTCTTCCGGATGAAGAAGGACAGGCCAAAGAGCCGGTACCGGCAACAGGTGATGCACCGGATGCTTCTGAGGAGTGATCATGGGGAATTCATCCGGAGATCTGAGAGAATTTCTCAGGAATGCAGAGGCTTTAAAGAGACAGACTGTACAGAAACAACAGAAAAATTTAACGGAAGAACCTGAAGAATACAGAGACGCAAGGCGTAAAGCCATGCGTCTCTTAGAACATATGGATCGGACGGAGAAGGGATTGAGAGAGAAATTGCGCCAGGCGGGATTTACCAGTCAGGCGGTTGATCATGCTCTGACATATGTTGAAGCCTATGGATATATAGATGATGAACGATATGCCAGAACTTATATTGCATACAGAATGGATACAAAGAGCCGGCAGAAGATCATCCGGGAACTTATGGGAAAGGGAATAGACAGGAAAACAGCGATAAATGCATGGGAGGAAGAGGCTGCCTTAAATATGCCTGATGAAAAAGAAATCCTCTATCGAACCATAGAAAAGAAATATCCGCCGGATACTGAGCTGGATGAGAAAAAAATGCGTCGGCTCTATGGTTATCTTGTGAGAAGAGGATTTGGATATTCAGACATTGCAGATACTCTTGAGAATATGAATATCAGACTTGTACATACATATTCGGATGAATCATAGTATACTCCATTGTATGTATATTGCAAAATATATTACTGAGAACAGAACGAACAGTAATTAAATATAGGAAAAATATTCAAACAATTATCCTGAAAAACTTGACATAAGTATGAAAAAAAGATAAACTTGTATTGTTGTATTTGTACAATGAAAACTAAATAAGGAGGTGCTCCTGTGACAACAACAATTATTGTTGCAATTGTCGCTGTGGTAGTCGCGCTACTTATTGCAGTTCCTGTTACTTGCAAAGTCGCTGTGAACAATAAAATCCAGAAGGATGCCGAGATTGTTGGGACAGCAGAAGACAAAGCAAGAAGCATCATAGATGAAGCTCTGAAAACAGCTGAGACTAAAAAAAGAGAAGCTTTATTGGAAGTGAAGGAAGAATCTCTCCGTACAAAAAATGAACTGGAGAAAGAAACCAAGGAACGAAGAAACGAACTGCAGAAATATGAAAATCGTGTATTAGCAAAAGAATCCGCGGTTGACAAGAAAGCAGATGCAGTTGAGAAGCGTGAAGCGGAATGCACAGCGAGAGCAGCTGAGGTGCAGAAAAAAGAAAAACGGGTAGAAGAACTTGAGCAAAAAGGAGTACAGGAACTGGAACGAGTTTCAGGTCTGACCTCCGAACAGGCAAAAGAAGAATTACTCAGATCCGTTGAAGATGATGTAAAAGTGGATGTAGCCAGACTTTACAGGGAATTGGAAAGCAGGGCAAAGGAAGAAGCTGGTAAGAAGGCTAAGGAATATGTTGTCAATGCCATCCAGAAATGTGCAGTTGACCATGTAGCTGAAACTACCATTTCGGTTGTTCAGCTTCCGAGCGATGAGATGAAAGGAAGGATTATTGGTCGTGAAGGCCGTAATATCCGTACTCTTGAGACACTTACAGGTGTGGATCTTATTATTGATGATACACCGGAAGCAGTTGTGTTATCTGCTTTTGATCCGATCCGTCGTGAAGTTGCACGTGTAGCTCTTGAGAAACTGATCGTAGATGGACGTATCCATCCGGCCAGAATCGAAGAGATGGTTGAGAAAGCCCAGAGAGAAGTAGAAGCGCAGATTCGCGAAGATGGTGAGAATGCAGCTATGGACGTTGGAGTTCATGGTATTCATCCTGAATTACTGAAACTTCTTGGACGTATGAAGTTCCGTTCAAGTTATGGACAGAATGCTTTAAGACATTCTATTGAGGTAGCTCAGTTATCCGGAATGTTGGCCGGTGAGGTTGGCGTAGATGTCCGTATGGCTAAGAGAGCAGGTCTTCTTCATGATATTGGTAAATCAATTGACCATGAAGTAGAAGGATCTCATATTCAGATTGGTGTGGATCTCTGTAAGAAGTATAAGGAATCCCAGATTGTTATCAATACGGTCGCATCTCATCATGGTGACTGTGAGCCGGAATCTCTGATCGCATGTATTGTACAGGCTGCAGATGCTATTTCAGCGGCGAGACCTGGTGCAAGAAGAGAAACGCTGGAAACTTATACCAATCGTCTGAAACAACTGGAGGATATTACGAACCAGTTTAAAGGTGTTGATAAATCTTTTGCCATTCAGGCGGGAAGAGAAATACGTGTAATGGTAGTGCCGGAGCATGTTAATGATGCAGATATGGTTCTCCTTGCGCGCGATATTGCGAAACAGATTGAAGCAGAACTTGAATATCCCGGTCAGATTAAAGTCAACGTGATACGTGAAAGCAGAGCGATTGACTATGCGAAATAATATGATTGTTCATTTTATGGACTATCGTGGACAGTTCTTTGCAGATATAAACTGTGCAGATTGTATTTATACAGTCTGTGCAGTTTTTTTATGTTATGTTATAGGAAATTACTCCGTAATGTTCCTATAACATAAAAAGGCCCTCCGGACACGATTCTTTCTTGTAAAGACAGGAATACTTCCTGGAATTTCTCAGTAAACTGGTACAGGGTGATAGAATGAAGAAAAACAGAACGGGAACCAAAAAATTTCCTGCGCTTATTTTATTTCTTTTTGGATTTCTGGCCGGAAATCTGATACCGAATATAATCTGGAAGGCAAAATGGCAGCAGAAAACATGGGCATCGGTATATTTTCTGAGTACATTTGCAGGAAAAAATACAGGCAATATTGAATATCTGAAAGAAATATTAAAATACAGAGGTGTTTTTTATCTATTGAATATAATCTGTGGATTTTCGGTTTTTGGTGCGCCGCTTGCTGTTATAACGCTTCTGGGATCAGGATTGTATGCAGGTATGATAATGACTGTTTCTATACTGGAATTTGGATTTGCAGGCGGGGTGATCGGAATGGGACTTTTGCTGCCACAATATTTATTTTACATTCCGGTCTGGCTTTATTCTATGGAACAGGAATGGAAGATATCATCAGAAATATGGAGAAACAGAGGTCTGATTTCTGGAGAAGTCAGTATTTATCTTAAAAAAATGTGCATTGCAGCAGTAGGATATTTTCTGGGAATACTTATCGAATGCTATGTGAACCCTCTGATCATTGACATTATTCTGAAATATATAAAAATTTTTTAATGACATATTTACTATATTTAGTATTGGTTGTCATAAAATCTCCGACATATGGTATTTGATGCTAAAAAAGCTTGAAATACAAGGATTTTTATCGAAAAAAAGGTTTGATTTTATGTAAAATAAACAGTATAATACATATACATTTTATCGGAGAGAGTACGATTTTCTGCTGATAAACTGCGAAGAGGATTAATTTTCGTCTGATCGCAGGAGCTACAGGCAGCGGATATTTTGATTAAAAGGAAACGGGAATATGGACATAGAAATAAGGGAATTTATTACATATCTGCATAATACAAAAAAAACATCGGCAAATACAGAGATCTCATACCAGAGAGATCTGAAAAAAATGGCGGAATTTCTGAAGGAACGGGGAATCAGAAATTATAAAGATGTAAAAGAACTTGAGCTTGAAGGGTATATCAGTTACATGGAACGTGAGAAGTTTGCGTCATCTTCCATTTCCAGAAGCGTTGCTTCTATGAGAGCATTTTTTCAGTATCTGTGGAAGGAAGGCGTGATCGCAGAAGATCCGGCAGATAACCTGAAACCTCCGAAGGTTGAGAAAAGGGCACCTGAGATACTTACCATAGAAGAAGTGGATAAATTACTTCAGCAGCCGAAATTGGATACCCCTAAAGGGATAAGAGATTCAGCAATGTTGGAATTGCTGTATGCAACAGGTATGAGAGTCAGTGAGATGCTTCATCTTCAGATTTTTGATGTCAATCTCCAGTTTGGATATGTGGTCTGTAATGAGAATGGAAAAGAGAGGATCATCCCTATTGGTATTCCATGCAAGAAGGCAATGGAACGGTATCTGCAAACAGCCAGAACTGTTTTTGTGAAAGATGAGAAAGAAACAGCATTATTTACAAATTGTTCAGGGAAAGCGATGAGCCGTCAGGGATTCTGGAAAGTATTAAAGGGATATGCGGATGATGCCGGTATCAAAAGGGATATTGCCCCACATACATTGAGACATTCTTTTGCTGTGCATATGCTGCAGAATGGTGCGGATATACGAAGCGTTCAGGAAATGCTGGGACATTCCGATATTTCCACTACGCAGGTTTATCTGGGCATGAATATGAATAAAATGCGTGATGTGTATATGAAAACACATCCACGTCATTAAAAACTTATTATTTATGAGGATTGCTATAATGTCAAATGAAAAAGCTTCTATAGTCTGTTTTGAACAGTTTATAGAAGCTTTTTTAACTGAATCAAGTAAGTCCCCTGCTTTAATTGCGAAAAGCAATAAGCAGTGGGTGGCTGAATAGTTTTTTCCTGTAATGTCATAACATGTGCTATTTACAGATAATGTAATTACAGCGATCCATCTGATCAGAGAGTATGGAATGTTGTTTATAAACAATAACGGATCAACACATCTCAGCAATTGTATACAGAAGACGTTCGGATTCTTCCCATCCAAGACATGGATCGGTAATAGATTTTCCGTAAATATGATCACATCCGATCTTCTGATTTCCCGGTTCAATATAACTCTCGATCATAAGCCCTTTTACCAAAGTATGAAGTTCCGGGTCTACCTGGCGGCTGTGGAGAACCTCTTTTGCAATACGAACCTGCTGGTCATATTGTTTATTAGAATTAGAGTGGTTGGTATCAACAATAACAGCCGGATTTTTAAGGTTTTTCTCCTGATATTTCTCCCAGAGAAGACGAAGATCCTCGTAATGATAGTTCGGGATTGCCTCCCCATGTTTATTTACGGCACCGCGGAGAATTGTATGAGCCAGTTCATTACCTGTTGTTTCTACTTCCCAGCTTCTGTAGATAAAACGATGTCCACCCTGAGCTGCTACAACGGAATTGAGCATAACTGCAAGATCGCCGCTGGTTGGATTTTTCATACCTGCAGGAACTTCCATGCCGCTGACGGTAAGACGATGCTGCTGGTCTTCCACAGAACGTGCACCTACTGCCACATAAGAAAGCAGGTCAGAAAGGTAACGGTAATTTTCCGGATAAAGCATCTCATCTGCACAGGTCATACCACTGGTCTGGATTGCATGGATATGCATTTTACGGATTGCTACAAGCCCTGCAAGAAGATTTGGCTGTTTCTCGGGATCCGGCTGGTGAACCATACCTTTATAGCCTTCTCCTGTTGTTCTTGGTTTGTTTGTATAAACACGTGGAACGATCAGAACCTTGTCAGCTATTTTCTCCTGAACATTGCGTAATCTGGTAAGATAGTCCAGAACAGCGTCTTCATTATCTGCTGAACAAGGACCGATGATTGCAAGGAATTTATCGGATTTTCCGGTAAAAACATCACGCAGTTCTTTATCTCTTGCATCTTTAACAGCCTGAATTTCAGCATCAATGGGATACTGATTACGGATTTCTTCAGGGGTTGGTAATTTTTTGATAAAATCGAATCCCATAGTAATATCTCCTTTGTGTCTATTTGTCTTGCTTTTTTCGGAATTTATTATAAACCATTCCTATCTGAATGTCGATAGCCAAAATATTTTCGGATGACTTTCTGCGATCATATCAAGCGTTACTGTTCACTTCGTTCTCAGTAACGTAGCCAAAATTCATTCCAGATTACCTGCGGCAATGGAATTTTGACATATCCATGCCAAAACACCTCGCGGGATAGTGGAGTGTGAATAGTAACTATCAAGTCTCTTAATCAATATGCATTATTTACGGGGATTGCTATAGTTGTTTTGTAGTATCTGTAAACTGTGCAGGATGCTGAGCACCAGTTCGCTGCAGAGAATCCCGTACAGATATCCCCGGATTCCCAGAACAGGGATTGCAAACAGCACGAAACTGATCCGGATACAGACGCTGATCACACTGTGCAGCAGGCAGATGCCGGATTTTCCAAGGCCGTTGAGTACGCTGGTGAGAGTGGTGTTCAGGTACAGAAAAGGACAGATATACGACATGGTATGGATATAGATTCCGGCTGTCTGACTGTGAAACAGAAAATTTCCAAGAAATTCTCCAAGAAATAGAAAAAAAACCAAGCAGGATCCGCCTAGCAGCAGACAGTATCGGAAAATCCTGCCGATTACATATTGGATCCGCTTTTGATACCCCAGAGTCTGCAGCTGGGTAATGGAGGGAATCAGCATGGCAGCAGCCGAGTTTGTAAGCGTAGCGGGGAAAAGAATAAGCGGAAGTGCCATCCCTGTAAAGATTCCGTAAACACTCAGGGAATCTTTGGGAGTAAGTCCTGACATTTGCAGCCTTGCAGGTATAAGAATCACTTCAATACTTCCCAGAAGGGTGAGCAGTATTTTATTCATGGTAAGAGGAACGGAAATATGGAGCAATTTTCTGAGAACAGAAAGCGGTCTTCTGATATTCCGGATATTATAATGTGTTACCTTAAAATGCATACTGACTGCGAAAAGAGAAATAAAAGATGAGGCTATTTCCCCGATAAGATTTCCGCCGACTGCAATTGCCGGAGTGATGTTTCGCCCTTGCGATGCACAAATCAGATAAAGAATATAGCATCCGCCTGTGCGGAAAAGCTGTTCCAGAAGCTGGACTCCTGCGGGAAATCCGGCCTGTTTTCTTCCTAAATAATAGCTGCTGATACAGGTATGAAGTGTACTCAACGGAATACTCAGAGAAAGAATCCGTATCAGACCGGAGGTCTGTGACTCTTTCAGAATCTGTACTGCCCAGAAATCCGCATAGCTGTAAAGAAACCAGGAGAATACCAGGGAGAAAACAACAGAAAATACAGTTCCCACGACAAAATAATCTGAGATATGACGACTGGGATTTTTGGAAACTTTTTCTGCGGCAGTGAGGCGGGAGATTGCAGTCTGGATACCGGAAGCACAGATGGACATGATCAGAATCTGCAGTGGAAGTATAAGCTGAAAGATACCAAGCCCATGTGCACCAATAGTGTGTGACAGGAATATTCTGTAAAAGAACCCCATAAGTCTGCTTAATAAACCGGCAAATGTAAGAAGTAAAGTTCCTTTGATAAAAAGTTTTTTTGACATAATGAAAAATCCAGACCTTTTCATGCGCAGCAGGTGCGAATATCCGCTTGACTAAAAAACAGTAACCTGCCGAAACGCCTTTACAGCAATATATGAACAAAACAGCCTTGACAGAACGGTTTGTTTCTGGTAAAGTAATCATGAAATCCGAGGGAAACACTGGGAATTAAAAAACGAGGTGAGAAAATGAAACTCTCAACAAGAGCCCGTTATGGCTTGAAAGCACTGATAGATCTTGGTTTACACAGTGCGAATGAAGCGATATCTTTACAGAGTATTGCGGAGAGACAGGATATTTCCACAAGCTACCTCGAACAGCTTATGGCCATGCTTAAGAAGGCCGGTCTTGTAAAGAGCAGCAGAGGGGCTTACGGCGGATACCAGCTTGGCAAGCCGGCAGATGAGATCTCGGTCGGTGAAGTCCTGCGTGTGCTGGAAGGCAGCCTGGAAGCAGCAGCCTGTCCCGGGATTGAGAATGACGGAACCTGCCATGGCAGTGATGTATGTGTGGCAAAGCTCGTCTGGAAGAGAATCAATGACAGTATTACAAGCGCTGTCGATACCCTGATGCTTGGTCAGCTGATCGAGGAAAGCAGAAGAGTACATGAAGAAAAAATGGAAAGTCAGGGCATGGAAGAAAATGTACCGGACATACTTAAATAAAACAGGAGGACAAGAAAATGGGAAAAATGATTTATCTGGACAATGCAGCAACAACTAAAACAGCACCGGAGGTTGTCCAGGCAATGCTGCCATATTTTTCAGAATATTATGGCAACCCGTCCAGTATTTATGATTTTGCAGGCAAGAGCAAAGAGGCAATCACCAAAGGAAGAGAGCAGATCGCAGAAGTTCTTGGAGCAAAGAAAGAAGAAATTTATTTCACAGCAGGTGGTTCCGAGTCTGATAACTGGGCTTTGAAGGCTACCTTTGAGGCATATAAAGCAAAAGGAAACCACATCATCACAACAAAGATCGAGCATCATGCAATTCTCCATACCTGTGAATATCTGGAGAAACGCGGCGCAAAGATCACATATGTAGATGTAGACGAGAACGGTATTGTAAAACTGGATGAACTTGAGAAAGCAATCACACCGGAAACAATCCTGATTTCTGTAATGTTTGCAAACAACGAGATTGGTTCTATCCAGCCGATTAAGGAAATCGGACGTATCGCAAAAGAGCATGGAGTGCTTTTCCACACAGATGCTGTTCAGGCATTCTGTCAGGTTCCGATCAATGTGGATGAATGCAATATTGATATGTTAAGCTCCAGCGGACATAAGATCAATGGACCAAAAGGAATCGGTTTCCTCTACATTCGTAAGGGCGTAAAAATCCGTTCCTTTGTACATGGCGGTGCACAGGAACGTAAACGTCGTGCAGGTACAGAGAATGTGCCGGGAATCGTTGGATACGGTGCAGCAGCAGCACGTGCAAATGCATCCATGAAAGAACGTACTGACAAAGAAATCGCTATCAGAGATCATCTGATCCACAGAATTGAGACAGAGATTCCTTATGTAAAAGTAAACGGTGACCGTATAAAACGTCTTCCGAATAACGTAAATGTCAGCTTCCAGTTTGTTGAGGGCGAATCTCTCCTGCTGATGCTGGATAATTATGGAATCTGTGCATCCAGCGGATCTGCCTGTACATCAGGTTCTCTTGATCCGTCCCATGTACTTCTTGCAATCGGACTCCCGCACGAGATTGCACATGGTTCTCTGCGTATGACACTCAGCGAAGAGACAACAATGGAAGATGTAGATTTCGTAGTGGACAGATTGAAAGAAATTGTAGCGCACTTAAGAAGCATGTCTCCATTATATGAAGATTTCATGAAAAAACAGAATAAATAACAAAACAGAAGATAATTGTTTGTATTTTTGCAGTTACAACAGAAATAATATTAAAAGAAAGTCAGGATAACAGGAGGAAACACAAATGGCTTACAGTGAAAAAGTAATGGATCATTTTCAGCATCCGCGTAATGTAGGAGAAATAGAGAACGCAAGTGGCGTAGGTACAGTGGGAAATGCAAAATGCGGTGATATCATGAGGATTTTTCTTGATATCGATGATGAAACACATATCATCAAAGACTGCAAATTCAAAACATTCGGATGTGGTGCGGCAGTTGCAACCAGCAGCATGGCAACAGAGATGGTAATGGGAAAAACCATCGAAGAAGCTATGGAAGTTACAAATAAGGCAGTTATGGAAGCCCTGGACGGACTTCCGCCTGTAAAAGTACACTGCTCCCTGCTTGCAGAGGAAGCAATCCATGCGGCTCTGTGGGATTATGCACAGAAGCATCATATTGAGATTAAAGGTCTTAAGAAACCAAAGTCTGATATTCACGAAGGCGAAGAAGCAGAGGAAGAAGAATATTGATTATAGCAAAAAATCTGAATCTGTTTGTAATCTGAAATCGTTATTTATAAAGAAGGGGCGGGTGATACTCATCATCTGCCCTGTGCTTTATATTATGGCATTATATGATACCAGGGACAAAAGATATTTTGTGAAGCAGTTCCCGCAATTTTTATTATATGATGCTGCTATAAATATTTTCTGCAGGAGGTAGCAATGACAGGACTTACAAATGAACAGGTGCAGGAGAGGATTGCAGAAGGAAAAGTTAATGTCAACGAGAACCCGAATACCAGAACATACAAGCAGATCATTTTGGAAAACACGCTTACATTTTTTAACTTTTTAAATATTGCATTGCTTGTTCTGGTGCTTTTTGTGAGATCTTATAAGAACTCCATGTTTATGGGAATCATTCTGATCAATACAGTGATAGGTATTATTCAGGAGATCAGAGCAAAGAAGACGATTGACAAACTTGCAATCCTTACAGAGAGTAAAACAGTAGTTTTGCGTGAGGGGAAGAAATGGAGTATTTCCACAGAGAAACTTGTTCTGGATGATCTGATCTTTCTGAAAACAGGAGATCAGGTTCCGGCTGACGTAAGGGTACTGGAGGGAACTGTAGAAGTAAACGAGTCTCTACTCACCGGTGAGTCGGACAATCTGTCCAAAAGCCAGGGAGACGAACTTTTTTCAGGAAGCTTTGTGACATCAGGGGAAGCTTGCTGTCAGGTAATCCATGTTGGAAAAGATAATTATGCATCGCAGATCACAAGTGAAGCAAAGGAATTTAAACGTCATAATTCGGAACTTCGCAATTCTCTGAATGCGATTCTGAAGGTGATCAGTATCATTATCGTGCCTCTTGGTGCCATGTTGTTTTACAAGCAATATATGATCGTAGGAGATACACTGAAGGATTCTGTGGTAAATATGGTTGCCGCAGTACTTGGAATGATCCCGGAAGGCCTGGTACTTCTGACAAGTGTGGCACTGACATTGGGTTCTATGGTTCTTGCTACAAAGAAGACACTTGTGCAGGAGCTTTACTGTATTGAAACGCTGGCGAGAGTTGACACGCTCTGTCTGGATAAGACCGGTACGATCACAGAAGGTACCATGAAGGTTGAAGATGTGCAGTTGTATGATACAGCACAGACAACTGTTGTACAACATACAGCAAAATTTGATCCGGAAACAGGGGAGCCTGTTCAGAATGTGTCAGCATTAAAACCGGAGGTTACGGTATCAGCAGAGAAGGAAAACGGACAGATACAGGAAACAGTAAATTCAGAAACGGTATCTCAGGAAGAAAGACAGAAGCTTCAGGAAATTGACCACATTATGGGAAATATGATGTCAGTTCTTCATGATCAGAATGCAACAGCAGATGCGCTGAGAAAGCGCTTTCCTTCAAGAAATGACCTGAAACTGATCCATGCCATTCCTTTCTCCTCAGACAGGAAATACAGTGGTGCTGTTTTTGAAGGAAGAGGAACTTATCTGATGGGAGCTGCACAGTTCCTTTTTCCGGAAGAAAATGAAGAACTTCTGGAACATTGCAGCAGTTACGCACAGGAGGGATACCGTATCCTTGTTCTGGCTCACAGTGAACAGGAGACAAAAGGAACGGAACGCCCGACAGGACTTGAACCGTTGGGACTGTTTCTCATCACTGACGTGATACGTGAGGAAGCACCGGATACTCTGGCTTTTTTTGACAGTCAGGGAGTTGACCTTAAAGTTATCTCAGGAGATGATCCTGTGACTGTCTCTGCGATTGCAAAGAAAGCAGGACTGAAAAATGCCAATCATTATATCGATGCAACAACAATCAAAACTTCGGAAGAAATGCAGCGTGCAGTTGCAGAGTGCAGTGTATTCGGGCGTGTAACACCACAGCAGAAGAAACAGATGGTACAGGCTCTTCAGTCACAGAAGCATACAGTTGCGATGACCGGTGATGGTGTAAATGACGTACTTGCACTCAAGGAAGCAGACTGCAGTATTGCCATGGCAGCAGGAAGCGATGCAGCTAAAAATATTGCAAATGTCGTTCTTCTTGATTCTAATTTCGGGGCAATGCCTCATATTGTAAATCAGGGCCGTCGTGTTGTAAACAATATCAGAAGTGCGGCATCCATGTTTCTGATCAAAACAATTTTTTCTGTTTTACTGTCATTGATCACAATTTTCTTTGGAGATGCATATCCCTTTGAACCAATCCAGATGTCACTGATCAGTGCCTGCGCAGTGGGAATTCCTACATTTCTTCTGACACAGGAAAATAATTACAATAAGATTGACCATACATTCCTGAGGCACGTATTTATGAATGCATTTCCTGCGGCAGTAACCATTACAGGATGTGTATTTACGATCATGCTGGTCTGTCAGGATGTATACCATTCCAACGTCATGCTTAATACAGCCTGTGTTCTGGTTACGGGGTGGAACTATATGTCTGCATTGCGTACAGTTTATTCGCCGCTGAACACATACAGAAAAGTGATCATTTATGGAATGCAGTTTGCATTTTTTATAAGTGCGGTTGTATTGCAGGATTTGCTGACACTGGGTTCTCTGGAATTTGGAATGATCATTCTGGTATTTGTACTGATGACATTCTCTCCAATCCTGATCGAAACTATTACAGAATGGATCAGGAGGATTTATGAGAAGTCACTGGACAGAGAAGATGAAAATAAAGGATTTTTTGCAAGATTTTTGGAAAGAGTCCAGAAGTAAAAAACGAGGACAATCTGTAAAATATGCAGATTGTCCTCGTTTGCATTATGCGGTCTGCGTTATGCAGATTAATGGTTTATTTCTTTCTGCACAGCCAGAAGCATCCAAATGCAGGGATCATAATACCTTTAGCTTCCATCTCATGTCCTGAGATAAGATCAGTGTATATGCCGTCATCTTCGTTGATCCATGCAACCTTATCCTGATCGCTGAAGTTATAGATTCCGATGAATTTCTCCTCTGCATTTTCGCGTACGATTGCAAGGATAGAAGAATCCCAGGTATCGATTGTACGAAGATCAGCTGTTGTATCAAAAACGCTGTGTGAACTTCTGATATGTTCCAGATGATCCAGTGCGTGGAAAAGTTTTCCCTGTACTGTATCTGCGATATTTCTGTTTGGAGCAAGTGACCAGTTGAATTCTCCTCTGTGAAGATAGCGGGAATCAACTGCCTTGTCAGGATCATCTTTATAAGAATAGTCGTTTACCTGACCAATCTCATCTCCGCTGTAGATTACAGGGATACCTGACTGGGAAAGCATAAATGCATGAAGTGTGATGTCATAGCGCACACTTCTGTCAACACCAGCTACATTTCCTTCAAAACCATATTTCTCAATGCCGCACAGAGATGCGGTAGTACCGCAAAGTCTTGCATCACCCAGACGCGGGTCATCATTGTAAAGTTCACCGCGGCCAAATGTATCCGGATATTTGCCTGTAAAGAAATCATTCAGGAATTTCTTATGAGAAACCTCATCGATTGAGAAATTCTTCAGGAAATCATAATCCAGTCCCCAACCAATATCATCGTGGCAACGCAGATAATTCTGGAAGATGTATTCTTTTGGAAGAGATCCCAGAATATCCAGCTGTCTGCGGAGCAGAGATACATCTTTGGTTGCAACTGTGTGCCAGGTGCTTGCCATAGTAGTAACGTTATACAGGATATGGCATTCCGGCTTTTCAAGTGTACCGAAATATGGAACAACTTTTTCAGGAGCCATGACAACCTCTCCGAGAAGAAGGACTCCCGGGCACACGATCTCGCAGATCATACGCATCATACGTACGATTGTGTGAACCTGTGGCAGGTTGCGGCAGTTTGTTCCAAGCTGCTTCCAGATATAAGGAACTGCATCGAGACGTACGATGTCAACACCCTGGTTTGCCAGATATAACATATTGTAGACCATTTCGTTAAACACAACAGGATTTCTGTAGTTTAAATCCCACTGGTATGGATAGAAAGTAGTCATGACATGCTTGTGAAGGTCATCCAGCCATGTAAAGTTGCCCGGTGCGGTAGTTGGGAATACCTGTGGACAGGTCTTCTCATAGAGAGCAGGAACATCGTAGGTATCAAAGAAGAAATAACGGTCCTGGTATTCTTTTTCACCTGCGCGAGCCCGTTTTGCCCACTCATGCTCTTCGGAAGTATGGTTCATAACGAAATCAAGGCAGATGTTGATGCCGCGTTCATGGCATTTGGAGGTAAGCTCTGAAAAGTCCTCCATAGTACCAAGCTCAGGCTGCACTGTGCGGAAGTCAGCTACTGCGTAACCACCGTCACTTTTTCCTTTCGGAGATGCGAGCAGGGGCATCAGATGAAGATAATTGACATTGCATTCTTCCACATAATCCAGATGTTCCTCCAGACCTTTTAAAGTATGTGCAAAATTGTTTACATACATCATCATGCCTACAAGATCATTGCGTTTATACCAGTCCGGATCAGCCTCACGCTTTTTATCAGATGCCTTCAATGCTGAATTTCTGCTGTTATAGAAAGCTTCCATATTAGAAGTAAGATCATGCAGATAGGTCATGACATCATCACGATCCTGATATAATTCGCAATATAACCATTTCAGCTCATCATAATGTTTCTGAAAACGTTCGTTATATAAAGTAAGATCAACAGGAACGTCCAGTTTAACAGGTTCCACTTTGGAAGTCTCGACCTTAACAGGTTCCACTTTGGAAGTCTCGACCTTAACAGGTTCTACTTTAGAAGTCTCGACCTTAACAGGTTCCACTTTGGAAGTCTCGACCTTAACAGGTTCTACTTTAGAAGTTTCAACTCTGACAGGCTCAGTTTTGGAAGTAGTCACTTGTAAAATTTCTGATTCCTGCTTTCTGACTGTTGATGAAGAACGTTTCTTCTGGAGTCTTTTTTTAGCCATAATATTCCTCCCTGGTTTATGAAAAATACAGTAACCGGGCAGTGTCGGGACATATAAAACATAAATATGGAGACACCGGACAGTTACGAATATATACAGAAAGCTGCAATTTCCATATCTGCTGTCAGTTTTTTATCATGATCAGCTATGATGCAGACCAGAGAAACAGTATTTGGAGCAGTTTGGAAATTGGGCTTCTGAAATCATATGTAATATTATATTATAGGAACTGCCATATAGGCAAGTACTGACACGTTTTACAGAGAAATAAATTCCGGTTTACGGTCTTTGAAGATTGTATAGTAACGAAAACCACAGGCTTCCAGTACACTGGCAGCTTTATCAAATGCACAGGCGATTTTATCCGGAGTATGCGCATCTGCTCCGATGGTGATGATCTCTCCGCCAAGTTCTCTATAGCGCCTTATTACGGCAGTACATGGATTGGGTTCTCCAAGACCATAATGATATCCGCCTGTATTAAGTTCGATGCCTTTTCCCATGGAAATCAGTTTCTTCAGAATCTCATCCAGAATATCTTTATACCGTCCGTAAGAATATTCCCGGTTCTTGTTAGGACCATAACGGACAACATAATCAATATGTCCGTAAACATCAAATCCGTCATATGCGGAAATGTTTTCAAGAATGGATTCAAAATATTCCATATAACATAAAAATTCCTTACGTCCTTCAAAAAATTCCGGGTAATAAGGATCATACCCATGGACAAGATGGGATGAACCGATAACGAAATCAAAAGGTGTCTGAGAGAGAAGTGAGTCAAAATATTCTCCCAGATGCATCTGCAGTCCCAGTTCAATTCCGAAACGTACCTGAATTTTATCCTTATACATATCTGAAAGTTCAGCCAGCTTTTCTTTGTAAGCCGGAATATCCAGAGAAAAATCCAGATTGTCCGGAGTAACAGGGTAATCCGGATCCAGATGTTCCGTAAAAGTAATTCCCTGTAGTCCCGTTTCAACGGCGCGATGGATCATAACTTCCATAGGCGTATCCGAGTCAGCAGAAAAAGAAGAGTGCATATGACAATCCCACAATATTTGTCTGTCCATAATTTCAGTCCTTTCTTCTGTAAAAACAGTACTGTTATATTTGCGTGTGATATATTATAAATGAATATTGTGTCCTCTTAAATGGATATATCTGCACCTGAAATATCACAATTACAGGCCCGGATCAGTGTATTCATAAAGCACTGTATACACAGTATAACATATAATTTACATTTTTTACTTAATTTTTATCTGTTTTTTGGAAAATGGTCTTGAATTTTTGTTTAGAATTATGTACAATACATTACAGGTTGATGATTCTTTAACAAACAAAGGATTACCATAATTAACCACTTAATTCATAGGAGGAATTTTATCATGGCAGTAAAAGTTGCAATTAATGGTTTTGGACGTATTGGACGTCTTGCATTCCGTCAGATGTTTGGAGCAGAAGGATTTGAAATCGTAGCAATCAACGATTTAACATCTCCTAAAATGCTTGCTCACTTATTAAAATATGATTCAACACAGGGAAAATATGCTCTTGCAGATACAGTAACAGCAGGAGAAGATTCCATCACAGTTGACGGAAAAGAAATCAAAATTTACGCAAAAGCTAACGCTGCTGAACTTCCATGGGGAGAAATCGGTGTAGACGTAGTTCTTGAGTGTACAGGATTCTATACATCCAAAGACAAAGCTCAGGCTCATATCGATGCAGGTGCTAAACACGTTATCATTTCCGCTCCGGCTGGAAACGATCTTAAGACAATCGTTTACAATGTAAACCATGAAACTCTTACAAAAGAAGATCACATCATCTCCGCAGCTTCCTGTACAACAAACTGCTTAGCTCCAATGGCTAAAGCATTAAATGATCTTGCTGCAATCAAATCCGGTATCATGTGCACAATCCACGCTTACACAGGCGATCAGATGACACTTGACGGACCACAGAGAAAAGGTGATTTAAGAAGATCTCGTGCAGCTGCAGTTAACATCGTTCCTAACAGCACAGGTGCTGCTAAAGCTATCGGTCTTGTTATTCCGGAACTGAACGGTAAACTTATCGGATCTGCTCAGCGTGTTCCTACCCCAACAGGTTCTACAACAATCTTAACAGCAGTTGTTGAAGGAAACGTAACAAAAGAACAGATCAACGCAGCTATGAAAGCAGCTTCTAATGAATCCTTCGGATACAACGAAGATGAAATCGTATCCAGCGATATCGTTGGTATGAGATTTGGTTCTCTGTTCGATGCTACTCAGACAATGGTTCTTCCACTTGAGAATGGCACAACAGAAGTACAGGTAGTTTCCTGGTATGACAACGAGAACTCCTACACAAGCCAGATGGTTCGTACAATCAAACACTTTGGTAAATTACTGAACGCTTAATTTTCAGTAAGTGTAAAGGAATAGACTCCAACGAAGGGTCCGGTCTGATTTGGACCGGACCTTTTTCGCGTGGTCTGGAATGACAGCAGGAAATCAATAAGTTACTGTTTACAGATATGCAGTAACAGTTAAAGAATATTATTAAGGAGGCACCACAAATGCTGAATAAAAAATCTGTTGATGATATCAACGTAAAAGGCAAAAAAGTTCTTGTAAGATGTGACTTCAATGTTCCGCTTCAGGATGGAAAAATTACAGATGAGAACCGTCTGGTTGCAGCTCTTCCTACAATTAAGAAGCTGATCGCTGATGGTGGAAAAGTTATTCTCTGCTCCCACCTTGGAAAACCGAAGGGAGAACCGAAACCGGAATTATCTCTTGCGCCGGTTGCCAAACGTCTTTCCGAGTTATTAGGACAGGAAGTTAAATTTGCAGCAGATCCTGAAGTAGTAGGACCAAACGCGAAAGCAGCAGTAGCTGAGATGAAAGACGGAGATGTTATCTTACTTGAGAACACACGTTATCGCGCAGAAGAAACAAAGAACGGAGACGAATTCAGCAAAGAACTTGCTTCTCTTTGTGATGTATTTGTTAATGATGCATTTGGTACAGCTCACAGAGCACACTGCTCTAATGTTGGTGTGACCAAATATGTTGATACAGCAGTTGTTGGTTACTTAATGCAGAAGGAAATCGATTTCCTTGGAAATGCAGTGAACAATCCTGAGAGACCGTTTGTTGCTATCCTTGGCGGAGCTAAGGTTTCCAGCAAGATTTCTGTAATCAATAACCTTCTTGATAAAGTAGATACTCTTATCATTGGTGGTGGTATGTCTTACACATTCTCCAAAGCTATGGGCGGACATATCGGTGTGTCTCTCTGTGAGGATGACTATCTTCAGTATGCATTAGACATGATGAAGAAAGCAGAAGAAAAAGGCGTAAAACTTCTTCTTCCTGTAGATAACAGAATTGGTGACAGCTTCTCCAATGACTGCAATATTCAGGTTGTAAAACGTGGCGAGATTCCGGACGGATGGGAAGGAATGGATATCGGACCGGAAACAGAGAAGCTTTTTGCTGATGCTGTAAAAGATGCTAAGACAGTTGTATGGAACGGACCGATGGGCTGCTTCGAAATGCCAAACTTCGCTCATGGTACAGAAGCTGTTGCAAAAGCACTTGCTGAAACAGATGCCACAACTATTATCGGTGGTGGTGATTCTGCAGCTGCAGTTAACATCCTTGGTTATGGCGACAAGATGACACACATCTCCACAGGTGGCGGTGCATCTCTTGAATTCCTGGAAGGAAAAGAACTCCCGGGTGTTGCAGCAGCAAACGATAAATAAGAATATAATAACATCCCACAGGGATACTAAGGAGATAAATCATCATGGCAAGAAAGAAAATTATCGCTGGTAACTGGAAAATGAACATGACACCAAGCGAAGCCGTTAAATTAGTAGAAACATTAAAACCATTAGTAGTTAACGATGAAGTAGACGTAGTATTCTGCGTACCTGCAATCGATATCATCCCGGTTGTAGAAGCTGCTAAGGGAACAAACATCCAGGTTGGTGCTGAGAACATGTACTTTGAAGAGAAAGGTGCATACACAGGAGAAATCTCCCCTGCAATGCTCGTAGATGCCGGAGTTAAATATGTTGTTCTTGGACATTCCGAAAGAAGAGAATACTTCGGAGAAACAAACGAAGATGTTAACAAGAAAGTTCTCAAAGCTTTCGAACATGGAATTACACCTATCATGTGCTGTGGTGAAACTCTTACTCAGAGAGAACAGGGCGTGACAATGGATTTCATCCGTCAGCAGGTTAAAGTTGGATTCCAGGGTGTTACAGCAGATCAGGCTAAGACAGCAGTTATCGCTTACGAGCCAATCTGGGCAATCGGAACAGGTAAAACAGCTACAACTGAGCAGGCTCAGGAAGTATGCGCAGGTATTCGTGCATGCATCGCTGAAATCTATGATGAAGCAACAGCAGAAGCAATCCGTATCCAGTATGGCGGATCTGTAAATCCCGCAACAGCACCTGACTTATTCGTTCAGAACGATATCGATGGCGGCCTTGTAGGTGGTGCTTCTCTGAAAGCTGATTTCGGAAAGATCGTAAACTACAAATAAGAATAAAAAACTGATTATAAGCAGATAATCTTTGTGTCCAAACGAGAAATAATATAATGCCCCTGAATACAGGAAAATTGGTAATTTTACTGATTGGATTGTATTCAGGGGATTGTTATAGTTGAAGCAGGTAAGTTACCTGCTTTAATTGCTGTTGCGAATATTTGTTTGGCTATGTCAGACACATAGTATCTTATGAAATTAATATGTATAAAGAAAAAGACAGCTTCATTACTGAAACTGTCTTTTTTATCTGGTGTAAAAATCTGCTGTAAGCTGTTTCTTTTGTACTTTGGGTAAATCTCTTTTGTACGAAAGGAATGCCTCGATACTTTTGTATTTTGACTATTTATCAGGTGTATTTAGTTCATGTATTTTATCTTTTGTATTTTGGAGTATTTCTGAGTTTTTATCCTTGGTGATATAAATTTTTTTCTCTTTGGCAATTCGATGATTTTCTCTTTTGTATGTACAAACTATATCATATTTTTCTACATTCGTCTACAAGTTTCAACAGAAATCAGTCAAAAACATTTCGACAGAATCCCTGCTTTTTCGACATTCGGAGAGGAAATTGACAGATAAATAAAGATTGTCTGATTGCGGGAATCCATTTTCGCTGATATAATGTAAAAAATGTGTAATTATAGAAAGCAGGTTAATATTTTATGGAAGAAAAAGTAACAAAATGTAGTGTATCAAAGAAATGCGGAAGCTGCCAGTATCAGGGTGTTCCTTATAAAGAACAGCTTGCCGCCAAGCAGAAAAGGATGAAGAAGCTTCTTGGAAAGTTTGCAAATGTAAAACCAATCATTGGAATGGATGATCCCTTTTATTATAGAAATAAAGTTCATGCAGTATTTGACAGGGATAAAAAAGGTAATATTATCTGTGGAACCTACGAAGCGAAAACACATAAGGTTGTTCCGATAGAAGAGTGCATGATCGAGGATAAGATCAGTCAGGAAATCATCCGTACAATTCGGGATATGCTGAAATCTTTTAGAATCAAAACATATGATGAGGACACAGGATATGGACTTTTGCGCCATGTGCTGGTGAGAAGAGGGTTTTCCACAGATGAGATCATGGTGGTTCTTGTGATTGGTTCCCCGATCTTTCCTTCAAAAAATAATTTTGTGAAAGCTCTGAGAAAGAAATACCCACAGATTACAACAGTTGTGCTTAACGTCAATGATAAGAAGACCAGTATGGTACTGGGTGAGCGTGATATCGTCATTTATGGAAAAGGATATATCCGGGATACGCTCTGCGGATGTACATTCCGCATTTCTCCGCAGTCTTTTTATCAGGTAAATCCTGTACAGACAGAAATTCTGTATAAGACAGCAATTGAATATGCGGGGCTTGGACGAAAAGAAACAGTGATAGATGCATACTGCGGAATAGGAACAATCGGACTTGTAGCCGCAAAGCGGGCAAAGAATGTCATTGGTGTGGAATTAAATCCGGATGCAGTCCGCGATGCCAGAATCAATGCAAAGGAAAATAAGATTACAAATGCACGTTTCTATCAGGGAGATGCAGGAGAATTTATGGAAAACATGGCAGAAAACGGAGAACATGCAGATGTTGTGTTTATGGATCCGCCACGTACCGGCAGTGATAAAAAGTTTATGTCCTCCGTTATCAAACTGAATCCATCAAGAATCGTATATATCTCCTGTGGACCGGAAACACTGGCAAGAGATCTGGAGTATTTGACAAAACATGGCTATGATGTGAGAAAAATACAGCCGGTAGATATGTTCAGTTTTACAGACCATTGTGAAAATATTTGTCTTTTGACGAAAAAATTTGAGAAACAGACGAAAAATCAAAACGAATACAAATACTAAAAGAATATAAATGCCAAAAGAAAAGGAAGGTTTCATGGAAATAAGAAAAGCATCAGTGCAGGATCTTGGGCAGATCATGCAAGTTTATGATAAAGCCCGCAAATTTATGAGAGAAAATGGCAATGCAGAACAGTGGGGTGAAGATTACCCCTCAGCAGAACTGATAGAGCATGATATTGATAAAATGTATCTGTGCATGTCAGAAGGGCGGATTGCCTGTGTTTTCTATTATGCGGCGGAAGAAGATGAAGATTATAAAGAAATTAATGGAAAATGGCTGAATGAAGAACCCTATGGAGTAGTTCACAGGGTAGCGTCCACAGGAATAGTAAGAGGAGCCGCATCATTCTGTCTGGACTGGGCCTATGCTCAGACACAGAATCTCCGTATGGATACATACAGCGATAACATCCCCATGCAGAAACTTCTGGAAAAATGCGGATTTCAGTACTGCGGTTCATTTGAACGTCTGGGAATGGATAAATGGATGGCATACCAGAAAATATAATAAACAAGTCCCTATCTGTTTCAACTGTAAGAGACAGATGGGGACTTTAAGGTTATTGATTGCTGTAGTTAGAGGTATCCATCAGAAGAAATCCGGTCTTTTACAGATTCTCAACAATCTGGCGTGCTACATATACACCGCTTGCAGAAGCATGGGACAGGGAATGGGTTACACCGCTTCCGTCTCCAATGATATACAGGCCTTTGTATCTGCTTTCCAGATTTTCATCAATATCAACTTCCATATTATAGAACTTAACCTCCACACCATAGAGGAGGGTGTCGTCATTAGCTGTCCCGGGAGCGATTTTATCCAGAGCATAAATCATTTCAATGATTCCGTCAAGGATACGTTTCGGGAGAACAAGACTCAGATCACCGGGAGTAGCTGCGAGAGTAGGTCGTACCATACCTTCTTCGATACGTGCAACCGTACTCCTTCTTCCGCGCACCAGATCGCCGAAACGCTGTACGATCACTCCGCCGCCCAGCATATTGGAAAGACGGGCAATGCTTTCGCCATATCCATTACTGTCTTTAAATGGCTCGGAGAAATGTTTGGCTACCAACAGTGCGAAGTTTGTATTTTCTGTCTGTTTGGACGGATCTTCATAGCTGTGGCCATTTGCTGTGACAATGCCGTTTGTATTTTCGTTTACGACGATGCCATAAGGATTCATACAGAAAGTCCTCACATTATCTTCGAATTTTTCTGTTCTGTAGACAATCTTACTCTCATACAGTTCGTCTGTCAGGTGTGAGAAGATAACAGCAGGAAGTTCTACACGTACACCCAGGTCTACCCGGTTTGATTTGGTTGGGATATCAAGTTCTTTACAGATCTGTTCCATCCATTTGCTTCCGCTTCTGCCTACGGATACAATGCATTTGCTGCAGTCAGTGGTATCATTCTTTGTGATGATACGGTATCTGTCTTCAAGTACTTCCAGACGTTCTACAGGAGTGTTGAAATGAAAATCAACATGCTCTTTTAATTTTGCATATAAGTTCTCAAGAACCACATAGTTAATGTCTGTTCCCAGATGACGTACGGAAGCATCCAGAAGCTTTAATTTGTTCTGCATACAAAGTTTTTTGAATTTGGTTCCGGCTGTAGAATACATTTTTGTGTCCTGTCCGCCGTAGGCAACATTAATCTCATCTACGTAACGCATCAGGTCAAGAGCGTCCCTCTTTCCAATATGTTCATAAAGTGTTCCGCCGAAATCATTTGTGATATTGTATTTGCCGTCAGAGAAAGCACCGGCACCGCCAAAGCCGCTCATAATGGCACAGGTTTTACATTTGATACAGGTTTTTACTTTGTCACCATCAATTGGGCAATGTCTTTTGCTGAGAGGATTTCCAGCCTCAAAAACAGCAATCTTTAAATCGTTATTTTGCTTCATCAGTTCATAGGCAGAGAAAATGCCGCCAGGTCCTGCGCCGATGATCACTACATCATATTTCATATATACTACGATCCTTTCAGGTAAAAATATTTTGTAAATCTGCAGCAAGTCTCCTGAACGCACTATTTAACTGATAAATTGTGAAGCGGATGATATTATGCGCCTGAAGAGAATGCCATAGATAAGTCTGCGTTACTGAGAACGAAGGAGACAGTAATAAGTATACCATAAATAAATGAAAAAATCTTATGTTTTTGTGAATGGACTTTGTGGGATATTTTGCCCGGATGAGGGCGCCGTAGTGGGCTACGGCAACTGAATTCGGGTGAAATATCCCGCAAAGTGGGGCGTGCAGATTGCGGGAATGATTTTTCAGACACGCTCTAGCATCATGAGAAAGATGAAAAGAACAAATAGTTCTATAAAAGGACACAACTACATCATATTGATACTGAACCAGAAAAAATTATTTTTCCTCAGGTTCAGCATTATCCGGAATGTGTTCTACAATATCACCGAAATCGCAGTCAAGGATTGAACATAAGATATCAAGACTGCGGATTTCCACATTTTCATTATGACGGAGTTTATCCAGAAAAGAAGTGCTTATGCCATAGTGAGTGTACAGGGCATACTGGCTGATTTTCCGCTCCTTCATAGTCTTCCATAATTTTCTATAGCTTATCATATGTAATAACCGTCCGATTTGTTCTTGATTCATATTTATTATCGGGTTAAAATAGGTCTTGTAACAGTGTCGTTATAAAGACACTATTGAGAAGGAAAGTGATATAATGAAGACGATCAGAAAGATAATGGAAGGCGTGGCCGCAGCCTGCATATCAGTGGCAATGTATTACTGCTTCCTGAGTGGAGCCCCTGCCGGGGGAACTGAGAGAACTGTTTATATGATCCTGGATGGAATATTCTGTATTTCTGCCTGGGTGGCAGGAGTGGGGATATTATGGTATGTGAGATGGCTTCGCAGACGGAACAAAGAACTGGAAAATATGATAAAGATTTTGCTTAAAAATGCAGACAAACTTGACAAATAGGAAATTCTGCCATACTATAAAAACCAACGAAAACGAAAGGGGAATCCTGCAAAATGAATGAAAATGTCATCAAAGCCGCACTGTTAGGATTTGGAACAGTAGGAACAGGTGTATATAAGGTACTGAAGAATCAGGAAAAGGAAATGTCGGCCAAGATTGGCTGTAAAGTTGAGATAAAGAAAATCCTTGTGAGAAATATAGAGAAGGCAGCAGCGAAGATAGAAGATGCCTCTTTGCTCACCAGCCAGTGGGATGAGATTATAAATGATCCGGAGATTGAGATTGTGATTGAACTGATGGGTGGGATTAATCCTGCAAAAGAGTATATCCTTTCTGCATTAAAAGCCGGTAAGCATGTAGTCTCTGCAAACAAGGATCTGATCGCAGTACATGGTCATGAGCTTCTGGATGCGGCACATGAGAGTAAAGTGGATTTTCTGTTTGAAGCAGCAGTAGCAGGTGGTATTCCAATCATCAGACCATTGAAACAGTGTCTGGCAGGAAATTACATGACAGAAGTTATGGGTATTGTAAACGGAACCACAAACTTTATTCTGACAAAGATGACTCAGGAAGGCATGGAGTTTAAGGATGCCCTGGCACTTGCAACAGAACTTGGATATGCGGAGGCTGATCCGACTGCTGATATCGAAGGTCTGGATGCAGGACGTAAGGTAGCAATCCTTGCATCTGTGGCATTTAATTCACGTGTGGTATTTAACGATGTATATACAGAGGGAATTGCCAAGATCACATCAAAAGATATTCATTATGCGAAAGAAATGGGACGTGATATCAAGCTTCTGGGTGTTGCAAGAAACGAAGCAGACGGAATTGAAGCATATGTGTGCCCGATGCTGATCCCCAGTTCCCATCCGCTTGCAACTGTAAATGATTCCTATAATGCAGTATTTGTCCATGGAGATGCAGTGGAGGATGCCATGTTCTTCGGAAGAGGAGCAGGAGAACTTCCTACAGCCAGTGCAGTTGTGGGTGATGTATTTGATATTGTGAGAAATATTCTTGCGGGATGCTGCGGCAGAATCGGATGTACCTGTTACAAGAATATCCCTGTTAAGAAAATGGAAGATACACATAACCGTTATTTCCTCCGTCTCAAAGTAGAGGATCGCTGCGGTGTTCTTGCCGAGATGACTGCTATTTTTGCCAAATATCAGGTCAGTGTTGCACAGATTATCCAGAAAGATACCAAGGTGGAAGGGTGTGCGGAAGTAGTTGTGATCACTGAGAAGGTAAGAGAAGGTGATTTCAGAACTGCCATCGAAGAACTGAGAAACAGGGATTCCGTAAGAAAGATTTCAACGATCATTCGTGTATATGGAAAATAAGTTACTGTTCTTTTCATATATATATAGTAATGAAAATGAAACAGATACAAAAAAAGAATTGAAAAATCCTGAGATTTTGATACTATATAAGAGATATCAGATACAAAAGTCTTATTGTGCAGAGATGATCAGTTTTCTGCTCCTGATATCAGCAAAACAGTTATCAATTATGAATAAACATAAAAGGAGAACATTATGAGCAAAAAACCAACCGTATTAATGATTCTTGATGGATATGGTCTGAATGACAAAAAGGAAGGAAACGCTGTATATTTGGCTAAAACACCGGTTATGGACAAGCTGATGGCAGAATATCCATTTGTAAAAGGAAACGCAAGCGGACTGGCAGTAGGTCTTCCGGACGGACAGATGGGTAATTCTGAAGTAGGACATATGAATATGGGCGCAGGCCGTATCGTATATCAGGAACTTACCAGAATCACAAAAGAAATCCAGGACGGTGATTTCTTTAAGAATGAAGCTCTTCTTGCAGCAATGAAGAACGCAAAAGAGAATAACTCTGCAGTACATTTCATGGGACTTCTTTCTGATGGTGGTGTGCACAGTCATAATACACATCTTTATGGATTACTTGAGATGGCTAAGAGAGAGGGCGTTGAGAAGGTTTACGTACATTGTTTCCTTGACGGTCGTGACACACCTCCTGCATCAGGTAAAGAGTTTGTAGAGGCTCTTGAAGCAGAGATGAAGAAGATCGGTGTAGGTGAGATTGCTACTGTTTCCGGACGTTACTATGCGATGGATCGTGATAACCGCTGGGATCGTGTAGAACTGGCATATAATGCTCTTACATCAGGAGAAGGCGTAAAAGGAACAGATGCCCCGGCAGCAGTTCAGGCTTCCTATGATAATGATAAGACAGATGAGTTTGTTCTTCCTACAGTTATCGAGAAAGACGGACAGCCGACAGGTGTTGTATCTGATAAAGATTCTGTTGTATTCTTTAACTTCCGTCCTGACCGCGCACGTGAGATCACAAGAGCATTCTGTGATGATGATTTCCAGGGATTTGAAAGAAAAGCAAGACCACAGGTTACTTTCGTATGCTTTACAGATTACGATGATACCATTCAGAATAAACAGGTTGCATTCCACAAGGTTCAGCTTCACAATACATTTGGCGAGTATCTTGCAGCGCACAATATGACTCAGGCGCGTATTGCTGAAACAGAGAAATATGCACATGTTACATTCTTCTTCAATGGCGGTGTGGAAGAGCCGAACAAAGGAGAGGACAGAATCCTGGTTAAATCTCCAAAGGTTGCAACTTACGATCTTCAGCCGGAAATGAGTGCACCTCAGGTTTGCGGAAAACTGGTAGATGCGATCAAATCTGACAAATATGATGTGATTGTGATTAACTTTGCAAACCCGGATATGGTTGGACATACAGGCGTACAGGAAGCTGCCATCAAAGCAGTGGAAACTGTTGATGAATGTGTTGGCAAAGCAGTAGAGGCTCTTAAAGAAGTGGACGGACAGATGTTTATCTGTGCTGACCATGGAAATGCAGAACAGCTGATCGACTATGAGACAGGTGCTCCGTGGACTGCACATACAACAAATCCTGTACCATTCATTCTTGTAAATGCAGATCCGAAATACACACTGCGCGAGAACGGATGTCTTGCAGATATCGTTCCTACACTGATCCAGCTTATGGGAATGGAACAGCCTGTAGAAATGACAGGAAAATCTCTTCTTGTAGAGAAATAATATAATACAAAAACTGTGAGAACTGCTTGGCAGACATCAGCAGTTCGTGATATTGACGAAACCCTCTGACACAAATCAGAGGGTTTTTTGTTTGTTTTTGGTGATTATGTAGAAAATCATGGAATTAAAAAACACATCTTGAAATGGAAAATTTTTTCAACTATAATCGCTCTGATATCTGATAAAACAGATATCGAAAACAGCAAATAAAGAGGATTAAAAAAGGATTGGGAGGGTTTATTGGAATGCAGACAGACATGACAGTTGGGAAACCAATGAAGATGATACTTGACTTTACGATACCTGTATTTATAGGTAATGTATTCCAGCAGTTTTACAACATGGCAGATGCCATAATCGTAGGAAAATTTGTAGGAACAAAAGGGCTGGCAGCGGTTGGTTCAACAGGAACGATCATGTTTCTGATCATAGGTTTTCTTACGGGACTGACAGCCGGTTTTACAGTTCTGACCTCACAGAAATTCGGTGCAGGAAAGATGGATGAGATGCGTCAGTCAGTGGGAAATGCGGCATTACTTTCAATTATCATTTCGGTTATAATGACGGCTGTCAGTATGGTGGGGATGCACTCGCTTCTGACATTAATGCATACACCAGAGGATATTTTTCAGGATGCATATACCTACATTATGATCATATGCGGAGGTATTTTTGCACAGGTATTATATAATATCCTGGCCAGTATTCTGAGAGCACTGGGAAACAGTAAGACACCCTTGTATTTCCTGATTCTGGCGGCACTTTTGAATATAGTACTTGACCTGACGTTTATTATTGTTTTCCATATGGGAGTCGCCGGGGCTGCCTGGGCAACGATCACAGCACAGGGAGTATCCGGAGTGCTTTGCCTGATTTATATCATAAAATACGTACCGGAATTGAGACTGAAGGCGGATGACTGGAGATTTCGTTCAGAGATTGCCAAAAAAGAAATTCTTGTGGGCATTCCCATGGGACTGCAGTATTCCATCACTGCGATCGGAACCATGATGGTACAGTCTGCACTGAATATTCTTGGTTCCTATGCAGTGGCGGCATTTACGGCAGGAAATAAGATTGAGAATATTTTTACCCAGGCATATGTTGCAATCGGAACAACAATGGCAACATATAATGCACAGAATATAGGAGCGCGTAAACTGGACAGAGTCAGACAGGGATTTAACAGTGCGCATATTATAGGAATTACCTATGCCATTGTTACAGGTGTGATTATTTTCTTCTTTGGCAAATATTTGTCTTATCTGTTTATTTCAGATAATGCCGCAGAAGTCATTCCTATGGTTGATACTTATGTGAAATGCGTGGCAGTATTTTTCATACCACTTCACTTTGTCAATGCACTCAGGAATGGTATCCAGGGCATGGGATACGGACTGCTTCCCATGCTTGCCGGTGTTGCAGAACTGGCAGGACGTGGAATCACTGCTATGGTCGCGGCAGCTCATAAGAGTTACTTTGGAGCATGTATGGCCAGTCCGATGGCATGGGTGCTTGCCGGAGGACTTTTGATCGTCATGTATTTCTATGTGATGAAGGATATGAAACGCAGACTTGGCCTGTAAAAATAAGAAAAATCACAAGGGATTTGCCAAAGAAAACATTTTTCGGGGATATTACCTGCAAACAGTAATAAAAAATGAGAAAAAGGTGAATAGTAGGTGCAAATTGGAAGAATTATGTTATAATGAAACATGCAGCGCAGGTTTATGTGATCAGTACATAAACTCTGTGTATTGTGAAGCGTATTATTAAGAATTATAGCAAGCCTCTTAATTAACCGAATCAACAGTAATATGATTCAGAAGTAATAGGCTTCAGGAAAAATGAACGGTAACATTTATGTTGAGGAGAAAATAGATGGGCAACAAAGAGGAAAAAAACAACACAGTCCCAAATGGCAGTACGGAAACAACTGGCAGACGCCATAAATCCGCAAGACCGGGGAGAATTTCGTATGTACCGATCAGTGATGAAGATCTTGCACCTTATGAACCACCCGTTCGTAAGAAGCATAAAGGATTAAAAATTACAGGAATCGCAGTGGCAATGGTTATTGTAAGTGCCGGAGCCGCATATGCAGGTATGTCATATTATTATTCGGATAAATTCTTTGAAGGAACATCGATCAATGGCATTGACTGTTCAGGTAAAACTGCTTATGAGGCAGAACAGAAGCTTGCGAAGACAGTAGAGAACTATTCCATAGAGGTTGATTCCAGAAATCTGGATCCGCAGACGATCAGCGGAGATCAGATCGGCTATAGTTATGTTTCTGATGGAAGTGTTCTGAAACTTCTGAAAGATCAGAAACCTTATGAATGGATCAGAGGTTTTTTTGAAAAGAAGAGCTATACAGCCGCTGAGAACACGACTTACGATAAAGAAAAGCTGAAAAAACAGGTGAAGGCACTTAACTGTGCACAGAAAGAGAATCAGGTAGCTCCTGAGAATGCATATGTCGCATATGGAGATTCGCAGTTTGAGATTGTTCCGGAGACAGAGGGAAGTAAGCTGGATTTGAAAAATGCTTATAACGTGCTTTCGGAAGCTGTTTCGGGAAATAAAACTTCGGTTGATTTCGACAGTGAGCCGGACGTGTATGTAAAAGCAGATATTACCAGCGACAATCCGGATCTGCAGGCGTCTCTTAATGCATGTAACAATTTTACAAAAGCAAGCATTACGTATACTTTTGGAGATGAAACGGAAACCCTGGATGGAAATACGATCAAGGACTGGCTGAATTTTGATGAAAAAGGACAGCTGATCATGGATGATACATCTTTCAGACAGCACATCGCAGATTATGTGGCGCAGCTTGCAGCGGCCCATGATACGGTGGGAACTGAAAGAGAGTTCCAGACAACAAGTGGGAGAACTGTCAGTGTATACGGTTCTGCATATGGATGGCAGATAGACCAGGCTTCAGAGGTTGCACAGCTGACACAGGAAATCCAGTCAGGGACACAGACAACCAGAGAGCCGGTTTATTCTATGACAGCCAATGCACATGGTTACAATGATATAGGAAATACTTATATTGAAGTGGATCTGTCCGAACAGCATATGTATTTCTACCAGAACGGAGAAGATATCTTTGAGTCAGATATTGTTTCCGGTGATATGAGATATTCTGACCGTCAGACTCCGGCCGGTATTTATACGATTTATTATAAGAAGAGCCCGGATGTGCTCAGAGGTAAACAGCTGGCAAATGGTAAATACGAATATGAACAGCCGGTAACGTACTGGATGCCGTTTAATGGCGGTATTGGTTTCCATGATGCAAACTGGCAGCCATACTTTGGTGGAGATCGTTTCATGGAAGGCGGTTCGCATGGATGTATCAATATGCCACCGGAGAAAGCAGCAGAACTTTATAATATTATTGACTGCAATATTCCAATCGTATGTTTCTATTAATATTGATCAGGAATTACTTTTCTGTAATCTTTTAATTGGAGGCATTGAACAGTTTTCTGAAAAATAAAAACAGGTATGGATATTCCGGGATCATTGTATACGAAACAATAGTCCCGGATTTCTATAAAAAGAAAAAAGGTTCTGTATGGTAAAATGCAGAAAGAAAGGGGAAAGTTATGAATTTTGATTCTTTAAACATCATACTGACAATTGCCGCTTTCATAGTAGGAATAATGCTTCTGACAGGACATGGGGATATTTTCCTGAAAGGTGGAAACTCGGACATCAGTAAGAAGCTTTATGATGAAGAGAAGATGGCAAAAGCAAGTGGAGTTGCGCTTATTTTGATTGGCGTTGTTTCTGCTATAGATCTTTTTACTACAGCACTGGCCTTTAAAATAGCTTACATAGCAGCACTTCTGATCATTATTGTCGGGCTTGTGTGTTATTTGAGATTAAAATGTAAAAAATAATGAATAAAGCAAGAAGGATCGAGACACAGTAAAATGGTTACTGTTCACACACCACTATCCCGCGAGGTGTTTTGGCATGAATATGCCAAAATCCCGAGACATACACGCCAAAATTCAATTGCCGCAGGCAATCTGGAATGAATTTTGGCTATGTTACTGAGAACGGAGTGAACAGTAACGTAAAATGTGTACGGTCCTTTTTATTTTTATGTATTAGCGTTTTTTTCTGTTTTGTGATAAAATGACATGCAGGCCAAAATTCAATTGTCGCAGGCAATCTGAAATGAATTTTGGCAGCGTTACTGAGAACGGAGTGAACAGTAAATAAACGAGGAAAAGATAAATTATGGTACTTGAAGAGATTGTGCGGCCTCTGGTAAAATGGTACAGGGATAATAAGAGGATTCTTCCATGGAGAGATAAGGACAATGCTTATTATACATGGGTGTCGGAGATTATGCTGCAGCAAACCAGAGTGGAGGCAGTGAAACCCTATTTTCAGAGATTTATCACAGAACTCCCGGATATTCAGTCACTGGCGAAATGTCCTGAAGAGAAACTTCTGAAGTTATGGGAGGGACTGGGATATTATAATCGCGTCCGGAACATGCAGGAAGCGGCGAAAACTGTAGAAGATGAATATAATGGCAGACTGCCTGAAGATTATCGGGCACTTTTGTCGTTAAAGGGAATAGGAAGTTATACAGCCGGTGCCATTGCATCGATCGCATATGGGGAAAAGGTTCCGGCTGTAGACGGGAATGTACTGCGTGTGATTTCCAGAATTACAGAGAGTACGGAAGACATCAGCCGGCAGTCTGTCCGCAGAAAAATAGAACAGCAGGTTTCGCAGATCATGCCCTCAGATTGTCCGGGAGACTTTAATCAGGCACTGATGGAACTGGGAGCTGTGATATGTGTTCCCAACGGTCAGGCGAAATGTGCAGAATGTCCGATTGCATTTACCTGTCTGGCTCACAGACATGATAAAGAGGATATGATTCCTGTAAAAACACCTAAGAAAGCCAGAACACAGGACAACAGGACTGTGTTTATCATTCAGGACGGAGAATGCACAGCTATCAGGAAAAGACCTGAGAAAGGACTTTTGGCAGGCTTATATGAACTGCCAAATATTCAGGGACATTTAAAAAACGAAGATGCGCTTTTGTACGTAAAAGAGTTGGGACTTGATCCATTATATATAGAAGAACTTCCGCCTGCGAAACATATTTTCTCCCATATTGAATGGAGAATGCAGGCATACAGAATAAAGGTATCATCCCTAAAGACAACACAGGATAAAGAACTCATTTTTGTAAGTAAAGAACAGTCAGGTAAACAATACGCAATTCCATCTGCTTTTGGAGCGTATGCAAAGTATATCAAGGAGGAAAGAACAAGATGAAACTGTTAAGTATTGCGATTCCATGTTATAATTCCCAGGATTATATGGAGAATTGTATAGAGTCATTACTGGTGGGAGGAGAAGAAGTAGAGATTCTTATAGTAGATGACGGATCTTCTGACAGAACTGCCGAGATTGCAGATGACTATGCCAGGAAATATCCTACAATTGTAAAGGCAATCCATCAGGAAAATGGTGGTCATGGAGAAGCTGTCAATGCAGGGATCAGAAATGCTACAGGATTGTATTTCAAGGTAGTGGATAGTGATGACTGGGTAAATAAAGAAGCGTATGTACAGATTTTGAAAACTTTATATGAACTGCTCAGAGGTCCACAGACAGTTGACCTTCTGATCAGTAATTTTGTATATGAGAAACAGGGCGCAACCCGTAAGAAAATCATGCAGTACCGCAAATGCCTGCCGCAGGACAGAATATTTGGATGGGAAGAAGTGAAACATATGCCGAAAGGTAAATATCTTCTGATGCACTCCATGATCTATCGTACAAAACTGCTTCATGAATGCAATCTGGAACTGCCGAAGCATACATTTTATGTAGATAATCTATTTGCTTTTGAACCTCTTCCGTATGTAAAGAATCTGTATTATCTGGATGTGAATTTCTACCGTTATTTTATCGGGAGAGATGACCAGTCTGTAAATGAGAAAGTGATGATCAAACGTATTGACCAGCAGATCCGGGTAAACAAACTCATGGTAGATGCATATATCAACTGTAAAAATACAAATAAGCAGTTGAAAGCGTATATGTTCAGCTATCTGGATATTATTACAACTATTTCTTCCATTATGCTGATACGTGCCAATACAGAAGAGTCCCTTCAGAAGAAGAAAGAACTTCTGGAATATATCAGGACAGAGAATAAACAGGTATACAGAAAACTGCGTCACAGTCTTTTCGGAAGAGTTATGAACCTTCCGGGAAGAAGTGGAAGAAAAATGTCAGTGGCAGCCTACAAAATCAGCCAGAAATTCTATGGATTTAACTGATGTGTAAAAGCTTCACATCCGGATATCGGTTTTGGGAAAATATTTTATGAAATTGTTATAACTGTAAAAAAGCAGAATCTCTGAAAGACAAAAATGTATTTCAAAGATTCTGCTTTTTTTAAATCTTTCTAATTCTCGCTCTTTTTTCTCTTTACTTCTCTAAAGCAGACAGATTCAGAAGAAACGGAAACTCTTCTCGGATAAAAAACCAGAAAGCCAAACAATGCAAGTGTTGCACCCATGCATACATCGATCACAGAATGCTGTTTCAGGAACATGGTGGACATGATGATCAGCGCGGTCAGGGTGAAAGATGCTGCTTTTATAAATTTTTTATTTCGCAGTGTTTCGCAGTTTGTAAGCGACATATGTATTGCAAGAGAGTTGAACACATGAATGCTGGGCAGGATATTCGTAGGAGTATCTGTACTGTACAGCCATTTTACTATATCTGTGAAGATATTGTCTCTTGGAAATTCGGTCGGACGTATGTGCTGAGCATTTGGATAAACATAGGAAACAATCAGGAAAACAGTCATTCCCATCATAAGATTAAATGCCAGCTGATAGTATTCATGTTTGTTTTTGTTAAAAAATATAAAATAAATCACAGCCAGAATCATGTATGGAAACCACAGCATATAAGGAACGATAAAGAATTCACAAAATGGAATCCAGTCATCAAATACTGTATGTACGATATGATAGCTGTGAACCGGTCTGTGCTCCAGGTAACTGAAGAGCAGGATATAAATGATGCTGTAAACAGCAATCACAAGTCCATGCCGGTATTTGGAAATAAAACGTTTCAAAATTTCACCTTCTTTGGAGAATTATTTCATACCATACCATATCATAACATCTTCATACTGCTTTTACAAATAAATTTTCTCATAAAGTATATAAAAATTTTATAAAAAAATTCTCAATAAAGTGTAGCGTTTTACAAAGTTTTAACATAAAGCAGAACAAAGATTTTACGGCTTTTTATTATACTGATATCAACTGAGCCGGAGAAATTATAGTGATTTTCGAAAATGTCATGTTGTTTCCGGAGATTGTATACTGGTTTCGGCTTATGGCATTCAGCAAATAATTGTAAATGGAGAACAAAAAAATGATATATTTGGTAGAAGATGATGAGAGTATACGTGAACTGGTGATTTATACATTGAAAAGTCAGGGATTTGAAGCAAAAGGATTTGAAAGACCTTCTCACTTCTGGAAAGCCCTGGAAAAGGAAAAACCTGCACTTCTGCTCCTTGATGTGATGCTGCCGGAAGAGGATGGGATTTCCATATTGAAGAAATTGCGTATGCGTCCGGATACACGTAAACTTCCTATTATCATGCTGACAGCAAAAAGCAGTGAATATGATACAGTGGTAGGTCTTGACAGCGGGGCAGATGACTATATTCCAAAACCATTCCGCATGATGGAACTGATCTCAAGGATCCGCGCATTATTAAGAAGAACAGAAGATGACGGCGCAGAAGAATATCGGACAGGAAACCTTTATGTCTGCCCTTCCAGACATATTGCAACTGTAGATAAAAAGAATGTAAATCTTACATTAAAAGAATATGAAGTATTATGTCTGCTTCTGAAAAACAGCGGAACTGTACTTTCCAGAACCCAGCTTCTGAATCAGGTCTGGGGGTATGAATTCGACGGAGAGAGCAGAACCGTTGATGTACATATCCGAACACTGAGACAAAAACTGGGAAGTGCCGGTGAGCTGGTGGAGACAGTTCGTGGAGTCGGATATAAAATTAATATGAAATAAAGTTAAAGAATAACTGGAAACAGGAATTTATCTATGCTATACTTTTAAATATGAGAATTGCAGGAGTTGCAAAGAGCAAAGCAAAATAGCTTTTGATCCTGACATCTTAAATATAAGCAGATGCCAAAAATAAATGGACAGCTGCCCGAAATCAACGGTCAGGGATATCAGAAACCCTGACTGTAGATTTTTATAAGGAGTTATTTATTTTATGAAATCATTAGTAATAGCAGAGAAACCTTCTGTTGCCAGAGATATTGCCAGAGTACTTCACTGTACACAGAAAGGAAATGGTACTCTTGAGGGAAAAGATTACGTAGTCACCTGGGCACTTGGACACCTTGTTACGCTGGCAGATCCTGAGGAATACGATAAGAAGTATATGAAATGGGAAATATCCACACTTCCCATGATGCCGAATCGAATGAAGCTGGTAGTTATTCGACAGACCGGTAAACAGTACAATGCAGTAAAAACGCAGCTGTACAGAAAAGACATAAACGATATTATAATAGCCACAGATGCCGGAAGAGAAGGTGAACTGGTAGCCCGCTGGATTCTTGACAAAGCAGACTGTCATAAACCAATCCGCAGACTGTGGATTTCTTCAGTTACAGACAAAGCTATCAAAGAAGGATTCGGAAATCTGAAAAACGGACATGAGTATGATAATCTGTACAGAGCAGCTGTGGCAAGAGCGGAAGCTGACTGGCTGGTGGGAATGAACGGTACAAGGGCACTTACCTGTAAATATAATGCCCAGCTTTCCTGCGGGCGTGTACAGACTCCTACACTGGCGATGATCGCGAAACGGGAAGAAGAGATACGGGCATTTAAGCCGAAGGAATATTACGGAATCACCCTGAAAGCAGGTGATATCACCTGGACATGGAAGGAACCAAAGAGTAAGAGCTTCAGAACTTTTAATAAAGAACGGGCAGAGGAGATTTCCGATGTTCTCAGAAATCAGTCTCTGAAAGTAACTTCCGTAACCAGCAAAGAGAAAAAATCCTTTGCACCGGGTTTGTATGACCTGACCACACTGCAGAGAGAGGCAAATCGGAAATATGGATATTCTGCAAAGCAGACTCTGAATATCATGCAGCGTCTGTATGAAAATCACAAAGTACTCACTTATCCGAGGACAGATTCCAGATATATTGGAAAGGATATTGTTCCTACAATTAAAGAACGACTGAAAGCCTGCGCAACAGGACCGTACAGAAAACTGGCAGGCGCACTGATGAATCAGCCTGTTCGTGTAAATGGAAGTTTTGTGGATGATAAAAAGGTCAGCGACCATCATGCAATTATCCCTACGGAGCAGTTTGTGCAGCTTGACCATATGACAAATGAAGAACGTAAGATTTACGATATGGTAGTTCGCAGATTCCTCAGTGTGCTGTATCCGCCTTTTGTTTATGAACAGGTGAGCATGGAGGGAATTGTTGCTGGAGAACTTTTTGCTGCCAGCGGGAAAGTTGTAAAAAGTGCCGGATGGAAAGATGTGTATGAAAATACGGACGACACTGAAGAGGATGAGGATACTGCTGACGATGCGCAGAAACTGAAAGATCAGAAGCTTCCACAGATGAAGAAAGGTGAGAGACTGCATATAGAGAATGTATCCATGAATACAGGAAGGACAAAGCCACCTGCAAGATTCACAGAAGCAACGCTTCTTGCAGCAATGGAGAATCCGGTGCGCTATATGGAGAGTCATGATACAAAGGCAGCGAAAACTCTCGGTGAGACAGGTGGTCTGGGGACAGTTGCTACAAGGGCCGATATTATTGAGAAACTGTTTAACAGCTTTCTGATGGAGAAAAAAGGCAATGAAATCCATCTGACCTCCAAGGCAAAGCAGCTTCTGGAACTGGTACCCGAGGAACTGCGTAAGCCGGAACTGACCGCAGACTGGGAGATGAAGCTTGGAAATATTGCAAAGGGTAAAATGAAACAGGAAACCTTCCTGAAAGAAATCAGGAACTATACCTGTGACATTGTAGATGAGATCAAAACCGGACAGGGAACTTTTCGTCATGACAATCTCACAAACAAGATCTGTCCGAACTGCGGAAAGAAGCTTTTGGCAGTTAACGGAAAGAATGCAAAGATGCTGGTATGTCAGGACAGAGAGTGCGGTTATAAAGAAACCCTGTCCAGAACTACCAATGCCCGTTGTCCCAAGTGTCATAAACGTATGGAAATGTATGTGAAAGGCAAAGAAGAGACATTTATCTGTGCCTGCGGCTATAAAGAAAAGCTTTCTGCTTTTCAGGCGAGAAGAGCCAAAGAGGGAGCAGGAGTTAATAAGCGTGATGTTCAGAAATACATGAGACAACAGCAGAAAGAAGCCAAAGAGCCGGTGAATAATGCATTTGCACAGGCACTGGCGGGATTAAAACTGGAATGATTAAATAAAGAAGGGAAGATAACATTATGGCAGTACAGGATGATCATATGATAAGAAATATTCAGGATGTAGGAAGGCTGATCGCAAAGCTTCTGCTTCATGAGCAGCAGCCCAATTACAAACTTCCTGAAAATAAGGAAGATTACACAGAGGCAGATAAGCTTTTTTCAACTGTTATGAAGCTGGCAGAAGAAGGAAAGATCAATGAAGCAGAGAACGAATTGTACATGGGTATGGTTGAAGACGATGTAGATTATCTGGAACTGGCACTGACTTTTTATCTGTATCTGAATGATATGGATGGAGATTTCCTGGATGATAATGATTATTCCAGGGAGGAAGTTCTGGAAGGTATGAAAGATCTTGCTTCAGACTGGGGAGTTACAGGACTGGAGGCTTTCTGATGCGAAGAGAACAGACACTGGAAGAGATTTCAGACGGAAAGTTATATGATTCCAATGACATGGTAAAGGCAGACTGTCACGATTGCGAAGGATGCTGTGACTGCTGTCAGGGAATGGGAGATTCTGTGATCCTGGATCCATATGATGTACACAGATTATCTGTGGGACTTAAGAAGCCTGTGGAACAGCTTCTGCAGGAATGTCTGGAACTGGGAGTATCAGACGGCAATATCCTGCCTCATCTCCGGATGACAGGTGAAAAAGAACAATGTGTATTTCTGAATAAAGAGGGCCGTTGCAGTATTCATGCTGTCAGACCAGGCTTCTGCAGACTGTTTCCTCTGGGAAGACTTTATGAAGATGGGGGATTTAAATATATTCTTCAGATCCATGAATGTCCCAAAACAAACAGAAGTAAGATCAAGGTAAAAAAATGGATCGATACACCGGATCTGAAAAATTATGAGAAATTTGTCAATGACTGGCATTATTTTCTGCTGGATGTACAGGAAGTACTGTACAATGCTGAGGATCCAGATCTGATCAGAAATCTGAACCTCTTTGTGGTGAACAGATTCTATCTCAAACCATATGATCAAAATCAGGATTTCTACCTACAGTTTTATGAGAGACTGAAAGAAGGAAAAGAATTGCTGGCACTGGCCTGAGTGTGGTTGAAAAATGCTTTGGCGATAAAAACCTTGCTGTACAGAACAATATTCGTATAAAGATATTTTCTGTACAGTAAGGTTTTTTTACAAAGCATAAATGTTCATCTGACTATCTGAGGTGTCAGATGACACAGATAAGACAGGAAAAGTATGCATCAGCAGATCTTCAGCAGATTTTCAAAGGAGAAAATCTCTTTTTCAGACATTAATTCTTCAAATCTGTTCAGGTTAAGATCTGAGTGTTCCAGTTCTCTTGAAAACTGATAACAGATACGGATCTGGTCATCCAGCTTAAACTGCCGGTTGTTTTTCAGATAGGTTCCCACATTTAATTCATGGATGAACAGGGTGCACACAACTGCCATTTTCACCTTGGCGAAGATTTCATCATCATAAACTGCACCGCAGAAATAGGTATAGATCCAGTAAACAAGAAGCTGTTCTTCCTGAACCTGCCAGTCAGGATAAGAGAAATCAAATTCACTTTTCTGCCAGGAATAAAGATTTCCGGAGTCAGACTGCGGATCTGTATTTCCATTATACAGTGGAGTCAGACAATTCTTTAAGTATTCCTGCCATCCCGGGCGCAGAACCTCCATTTCCGGGACAACAGTTTTCCACATTTTTTTAAATAATTGTTCTGGTGTATTTGCACAGGCAGATGCAGCAGAACAGCTTTCTATGTTATCTGCATTTATACGAGAGTAAATTTTGCTGCAAAATCCATCTCCGTATCCGGAATCTTCATGTCGTTTTCGTATTTCTTCCCATTTAAAGAGTTCATTTTTATTTACACATAACTGGAAATCATGTGCAGCAGCCAGAAGTTTCCACAGACGTTTCTGCATAGGTACAGCTCTGTCCTGGATGACATCTATGAGCATATCCCGGGTGTCCATAAGTGCAGTGAACAGAAAATAATCAAAGTCATCATAGACTTCTTCTTTTGTCTTTTTTTCTTTTGTGATAAAGTGTACCTTTTCTTTTTGGGAAAGTAAGATCCTTGCTGCCTCAGGACAGGAGAGCGACAGGGAAATCTCACGCAGACCTTCAAATTCTTCAATATGTCTCGGATAATTTCTGCAGGTTCTGCAGAACATTTCCGGTCCTGCTTCTGTGTAGATATCACACAGGTTCTCTTCGTTAAGAAAAGCACAGCGCCTGTTATACTGGCGGAAAACATGTTCTTTCCAGTCAATATCATTGTGCAGGCGATTGCGGAACGGACCTTTAAAGTGTTGGTATTTTTTCAGTGTCTGATCGTCAATCACGATCTGCCATCCTGCGCAGCAGGTATCCGGACAGGCTCCTGCAATACAGGAAAATTCTTTATAGTAGTTTGGAAATGTGTATTGCATAATGTTAAATAGTATCCTTTCTTTTTTTCTTAAGTTTACGGTAAGTTCCTGCAGTCATGCCACAGGATTTGCGAAAGCTCTGGGAGAGATAACTCTGAGAGGAGAATCCTGTGAGATGTGCAATATCTGAAATCCCGTAATCAGTATTTTCCAGAAGTTCTTTACATACCTCGATTCGCTTTCTGTTTAGATAGTTCATAGGAGAAATCCCATAATATTTGGTAAATTCATGGCTGAGATAATACTTGTTCAGGTGGCTGATGGCAGACAGATGATCAAGAGAGATGTTTTCTCCGTAATTAGAATCAAGATATCGCTTGATATGTGCACATTCCTTGCTTGGATGTTGTGCAGTGATCAGTTCAAAAGGAGAATCTGTGATCCGCTGAAGCTGAAGGATCAGAATATTAAGCATATGTCTGCAGATTTTTTCGTACCCTTCCGATTGATTATCCAGTTCTTGAAACAGAGCATTAAAGTAAAAAAGCAGATCTGTTTTCTTTTTTCTGCAGTTAAAGATGCGATATTCTTTCTGATCATTAAAAGAGAAAGATAATCCGTCTACGCCCACTGTGAAATAGCTGAGAGGTGGGTTTCCTCTGGAAATTTCAGTGTGATTAATGTGAGGGTTAACAATGATCAGGTCATCTTTTGAAATAGGGTAGATTTCATCTTCAAGCAGAAATTCCCCCTGTCCGTCCCGCACATAAAATAATTCAGTGAATGCATGGGAGTGGGGAATGCTTGGCCAGTCACCTTCATAGAGGGAAGAAGATGCATTCAGAAGTGTGACCTCCTGTGGAGCAGTATCTTCAGGGCTGAAGCGAAGAGAATGTGTACTCATAAAAAAGTTCCTCCTCCATAATTTAGTGATTTTGTCTAATGCAAAAGAGCGAACAAAAATAATAGAGGGAATCTGTTCTGCATTTAGTTGTTATGATTGGACTAAATGCATAAAAAAACTTTGAAAAATAAAAAAATATAGGGTATTATAATCAAAAACAGAATTCCTTTCAAAATTTTCGATAACATTTTTTATATAATATCACAATTTGATTTGTACAGCAAGATTTCTAAAAAACAAAGCAAAAAGAGAATTGAAAATGTTTTGGAAAGAACGTATTCTATAGACAGATAAGGCGCAAGAAAGAGCAGAATCAGGTCAGATAAGTAAAAAGTAAGACAGGTTTATACAGAGAGAGGAGACAAACAACAATGAAAAAAGGTCGTGTAACAATACCAACCAATCTGGACGTAGTGCCACAGACACTGGAGATACTGGATGAATGGGGTGCAGATGCGATTCGTGACTGTGACGGAACAGAATTTCCGAAGGAATTAAAAGATACTGGCTCCAAGATATATGCAACCTATTATACAACCCGTAAGGATAATGAATGGGCAAAGGCACATCCTGAGGAAATCCAGCAGATGTATATCATGACATCCTTCCATACAGCAACAGAGGATAAGCTGAAAATTCATCTGATGGATCATTTATATCCGGATATGCTGGCGGTGAATACAAGAGATGATATCTACAGATGGTGGGAAGTTATAGACCGTACTACCGGGGAACCGGTATCAACAGAGCTGTGGAGCTATGATGAAGAAACCGGTAATGTAGTGATCAGAGCTGCAAAGCTGTTTCATGAATACACTGTAAGCTTCCTGGCATATATCATGTGGGATCCGGTACACATGTACAATGCAGTAGTAAATGACTGGAAAGATGTGGAACCGCAGATTACATTTGATGTGCGCCAGCCGAAAACAAAAGCTTATTCCCTGGAACGTCTGCGCAGATTTCTGGATACTCATGAGTATGTGGATGTTGTGCGCTTTACTACATTTTTCCATCAGTTTACTCTTATATTTGATGAACTTGCAAGAGAGAAATATGTAGACTGGTTTGGCTATTCCGCTTCAGTCAGCCCATATATTCTGGAGCAGTTTGAGAAAGAAGTGGGTTATCCTTTCAGACCGGAATATATCATTGACCAGGGATACATGAACAATACCTACCGGATTCCCTCAAAAGAATTCAAAGATTTTCAGGCATTTCAGAGACGTGAAGTTGCGAAACTTGCCAAAGAGATGGTAGATATCGTACATGAATACGGAAAAGAAGCCATGATGTTTATGGGAGATCACTGGATTGGCATGGAACCGTTTATGGACGAATTTGCATCCATCGGACTGGATGCTGTAGTTGGAAGTGTTGGAAATGGTGCGACATTGCGTCTATTCAGTGATATTAAGAATGTAAAATATACAGAAGGAAGATTCCTGCCATACTTTTTCCCGGATACATTCCATGAAGGCGGCGATCCTGTAAAGGAGGCAAAAGTGAACTGGGTAACAGCAAGAAGAGCAATCCTTCGAAGCCCGATCCAGAGAATCGGATACGGCGGATATCTGAAACTTGCCCTGGAATTCCCGGATTTTGTACAGTACATCAAAGAAGTCTGCGAAGAGTTCCGCACTTTATATGATAACATTCAGGGAACGACTCCTTATTGCGTAAAACGGGTAGCAGTCCTGAACTGTTGGGGAAAGATGCGCTCATGGGGTAACCATATGGTACATCACGCCATCTATTACAAACAGAATTATTCTTATTTCGGAATTATCGAAGCATTAAGCGGCGCACCGTTTGATGTATCATTTATCAGCTTTGACGATATCAAAGCAGACAAAGATCTTCTGAAGAAATTTGACGTAGTGATCAATGTAGGAGATGCGGACACTGCACAGTCAGGCGGCGAGAACTGGATCGACGAAACAATCATCACAGCAGTCAGAGAATATGTATATAATGGCGGTGGATTTATCGGTGTAGGAGAACCGGCAGCACATCAGTGGCAGGGCAGATTCATTCAGTTAGATGATGTACTTGGAGTAGAAGAAGAACATGGATTTAACCTGAATACAGATAAATATAACTGGGAAGAACACAGAGATCATTTCATCCTTAAAGATGCAGAAGGCGAGGTTGATTTCGGTGAAGGTAAGAAGAACATTTATGCCTTGCCGGAAACAGAAATCTTAATCCAGAAAGACCAGGAAGTGCAGATGGCTGTAAAGACTTTCGGTAAAGGAAGAGGCGTTTATATCAGCGGACTTCCGTACAGCTTCAAGAACAGCCGCGTGCTTTATCGTGCAGTCCTTTGGTCAGCATCCGCAGAGGAAGAACTTCACTGCTGGTATTCAACCAACTACAATGTAGAAGTACATGCTTACGTAAAAAATGGAAAATACTGCGTAGTCAACAACACTTACGAACCACAGGATACAGTAGTTTACAGAGGTGATGGAAGCAGCTTCCGGTTACATATGGAGGCAAATGAGATCAAATGGTATCAGATATGAAAGATATCGGATAGATTTTATCTGTAAAATAGATTGAAAAGAAAGTCAGTGAAGAAATAACAGAACAGGTTCAGACGTGAGCAGAATGCTTTTGTCTGAACCTGTTTTGATGTGCCAATAAGTTGACTTTTTGAACAATCTTGCGTTTGAATTTCTTATTTACGCATTGTTGTCGGTCGCTGTAGCCACCGGCATATAATTATTTGATTAAGCTGTTATCATCAAAGTAGTTGATCTGCATTGCTGAACGAACATCATGAAGTGTCTGTGCAGCTTTTGCTTCAGCAACCCTGCTTCCCTCTTTGAGGATATCATATACATCATCAAGATGCTGCTCCCAGTATTTACGTCTCTCGCGGATTGGAGAAAGCTCTGCCTGGAGTACTTTATTCAGGAATTTCTTAACCTTGACATCACCCAGACCACCGCGTGTATAATGGGCTTTCAGTTCATCCAGATTCTGATATTCAGGCAGGAACTCTGCAAAATATTCCGGTTTGCAGAATGCGTCCAGATAAATAAATACAGGGTTTCCTTCCACACGTCCCGGATCTTCCACACGAAGATGATTCGGGTCTGTGAACATGGACATAACCTTCTTCTTAACATCAGCTTCTTCATCTGAAAGGTAGATGCAGTTTCCGAGAGATTTGCTCATTTTTGCTTTTCCGTCAATACCTGGCAGACGTAAGCATGCTTTATTGGATGGCAGAATAATCTCAGGCTCTGTCAGAGTTTCGCCATAAACAGTATTAAATTTGTGGACGATCTCCTTGCACTGCTCGAGCATTGGAAGCTGATCTTCGCCAACCGGAACAGTAGTAGCGCGGAATGCAGTGATGTCTGCAGCCTGGCTGATCGGATAGCAGAAGAAACCGACAGGGATGCTTGCCTCGAAATTACGCATCTGGATCTCGGATTTAACTGTAGGGTTACGCTGTACACGTGCTACAGTAACAAGGTTCATATAATAAAAAGTAAGCTCTGTAAGCTCCGGAACCATAGACTGGATAAAGATAGTGGACTTCTCAGGATCAATGCCGCATGCAAGATAATCCAGGGCAACCTGAAGGATGTTCTGGCGAACTTTCTCAGGGTGTTCAGCGTTATCTGTTAATGCCTGTGCATCTGCGATCATAATATAAATTTCATCATATAAGCCGGAGTTCTGTAAACGAACACGCTCGGATAATGAACCAACATAATGTCCAACATGAAGGCGGCCTGTTGGGCGGTCACCGGTTAAAATAATTTTGCTCATTTTGCTCTCCTAAAAGTAAATTCCGATTTTCCAGAGAGTTTCTGGAAATTCTCAGTTACTACTATTATAAGGCCTGCGAATGTTACCGTCAATGATTTTGGGGGAATAAATGAGGATATAATTTATTGAATATTTATGCAATAAATACATTTACAGAATTGATTAAAAGAAAAGATTCTGCTAGAATAATAAATAGCTTCCGGCAGGATTGCAGAGATGCGTAACAGAAATATGTCATGCGTTGTATGATAAGATAAAAGGAGTATTTACCATGCCAGTATTTGATTTCAGCGGTGCTTCAGACAAGAAACCAGGTGTACAGTCTGAATGTACCTACACTACTTTCCAGTCTAATGAAAAGGAGACTTCCCCTGAGAAACCGATCATGATTCTGGATAACAGCAGCCGTCAGTGGAAACATCATTCCTGCGGTATTTTTACTAATCCAATCAAACGTACATCCTTTGAATTTAAAGAGGATGACGGCGTTTTCAGTGCAGATATCATCAGTATTGATTCAAGATTTGTAAGTCTTCTGAAATGGCTTGGGGAGAATCATATCAATGTGCGCCTTTCAGGAGAGAATAAAGAGAACGGTTATGCAGTTTATAAGATTCGTGAAACTGCTTTTGGCGGCGGCACGAAACTTTCCGCAGAGGACGGATTTCTTCAGTTTATGATCGAGAGACTTCTTGCAAGCAGTGCACCTGCAGAGATTGTTGAGGATGAAGATGAGGAAGAAACAGGGGACGAGATGAAGCTGACAAGCATTCAGAGCATCACTGACTTTATGACCTGTGCCGGAAGAACTCTGCCGGATAATATTCGTCTCTGGGCTCGAAGAAACCTTGCAGTTGCCCGCTCTCATGAGGTATCTCCGGAAGAGAGACGCCACGCTCAGCGTGCACTGTCCATTATGATGAACATTCAGTGGAAGAATAACTACTTTGAAGCAATCGATCCTCAGGAAGCGCGCAGGATTCTTGATGAGGAACTCTACGGAATGGAATCTGTAAAGCAGCGTATCATTGAAACCATCATCCAGATCAACCGTACCCATACACTTCCTGCATACGGACTTCTCCTTGTAGGCCCTGCAGGTACAGGTAAATCCCAGATTGCATACGCAGTTGCCCGTATCCTGAAACTGCCTTGGACAACTCTGGATATGAGTTCCATCAATGATCCGGAACAGCTTACAGGAAGTTCCAGAATCTATGCAAACGCAAAGCCCGGAATCATCATGGAAGCTTTCTCAGCAGCAGGAGAATCCAACCTTGTATTTATTATCAACGAGCTTGATAAAGCAGCGTCAGGTAAGGGCAACGGAAACCCTGCAGACGTACTTCTTACTCTGCTTGACAACCTTGGATTTACAGATAACTATATGGAATGTATGGTGCCCACAGTGGGCGTTTATCCCATTGCTACGGCAAACGATAAATCCCAGATCAGCGCACCTCTTATGTCCCGTTTTGCAGTGATCGATATCCCGGATTATACATCAGAAGAGAAGAAGATCATCTTCTCCAAATATGTTCTTCCGAAAGTTCTGAAACGCATGAGCCTCAAGGCAGAAGAATGCGTAGTAACAGAAGAGGGTCTGAATGCCATCGTTGAGTTGCATAAAAATACAAGCGGTATTCGTGATCTGGAACAGGCAGCAGAGCATATCGCAGCCAATGCCCTGTACCAGATTGAAGTAGATCACCTGACAGGTGTGACATTTAATGCAGATATGGTAAGAAGATTACTTTCCTGAAAAAAATCTTGACAGAGATAAAAGTTGAGAGTATACTGTCAGACATCAGCAAGATAAATCGCAAAAATTGCTGATAAAAATAAAATAAGATCTTCAGGGCAGGGTGCAATTCCCTACCGGTGGTAAAGCCCACGAGCCATAAGGCATGATTCGGTGCGATTCCGAAGCCGACAGTACAGTCTGGATGAAAGAAGATAACAGTAGAGATACAGAAGAATTAACTGATCTGTGAAAGCTGACTGCTCTGGAATAATTAATTTATTCCAGAGCTTTTTTATATCAATTAAAGTGATTTCAGTGATGAAATAAAGAGTCAGATTCATCGGAAGATAATTCATATCAAATATTAATTACCAAGCCCTGGATGTTGAAAAAACACCGGGGCTTTATTTTATGGAATTTTTATGGAATTGTTATAAAAGAGCAGGAGATGATGGATTGAAAAATATAACGGATATGGAACAGGACAGGCAGTACATGAAAATGGCTTTGGAACTGGCGCAAAAAGGAATGGGTTTTACAGCACCTAATCCGATGGTAGGTGCTGTGATCGTTAAAAACGGAAGGATCATTGGTCAGGGATATCACAGAAAATACGGTGAACTCCATGCGGAGAGAGAAGCTCTGGCAGCATGTACGGAAGAACCCGAAGGAGCATCTATATATGTTACTTTAGAACCCTGCTGCCATTATGGAAAACAGCCTCCATGCGTGAATGCAATCCTGGAGGCCGGAATCAGACGCGTGATCATCGGATCATCAGATCCTAATCCGCTGGTTGCAGGAAAAGGAATCCGGATTTTGAAGGATCATGGAATTGAAGTAACAGAAAATATTTTAAAAGAAGAGTGCGATAAATTGAATGAAGTATTCTTTTATTACATCCAAAATAAAAAACCGTATGTGGTCATGAAATATGCAATGACTATGGATGGGAAAATTGCCGCTTATACAGGTGAATCTAAATGGGTGACAGGAGAAGCTGCCAGAATTCATGTACAGAAACAGCGACTGAAATATACAGGAATTATGGTTGGAGTGGGAACCGTGCTGGCAGATGATCCGATGCTCACCTGTAGACTGGAAAACGGCAGAAATCCTGTGCGTATTATCTGTGATTCCCATCTGAGAACACCACTGACATCTAAGATTGTAAGAACAGCAGCGACAATTCCAACAATCTTTGCAACCAGCAGTAAAGACCAGCAGAAGATAAAGAATTATGAAGATATGGGATGTAAAGTTCTGGATGTCCCGGAAAAAAACGGACACATAGATTTAAACAGACTAATGGAACTTCTGGGAGCTGCAAAGATAGACAGTATCTTACTGGAAGGAGGAGGCACTTTAAACTGGTCAGCACTCGAAAGCGGTATTGTTCAGAAAGTCCAGACCTATATAGCACCCAAACTTTTTGGGGGAGAAAGTGCAAAGACACCGATAGAAGGAAAAGGATTTCCTGATCCTGCCAGCGCAATATTATTAAAAAACAGCGAAATAATCAGAATAGGAGATGATTTTCTTATAGAGAGTGAGGTGAAGAGTAATGTTCACGGGAATTGTTGAAGAACTGGGAACTGTGAAAAAAATAAAAAAAGGAGCAAATTCAGCAGTATTTACGATACGGGCAGAGAAAATTCTGGATGATCTGAGAACAGGGGACAGTGTAGCTGTAAATGGAATCTGCCTCACTGTAACTGCATGTCTGGAAGATGGTTTTACAGCAGATGTGATGCATGAGACATTGAATCGTTCTGCGCTGATTCAGCTTTCTTTGGGACAGCATGTAAATCTGGAAAGGGCAATGCCTGCAAATGGAAGATTTGGAGGACACATTGTTGCCGGGCATGTGGATGGAACAGGAAAAATCACGGAAATTCGCAGAGATGATAATGCTGTCTGGTACACCATTCAGGCTTCACCACAAATTATGAAATATATTGTGACAAAAGGTTCTGTAACAGTTGATGGAATCAGTCTTACAGTGGCAAAAGTCTCAGAAACAGACTTTTCCATTTCTGCAATTCCTCATACAGTAAAGATTACAGTCCTCGGAGAACGCAAAGAAGGAGATATCGTCAATCTGGAGACAGACATAATTGGAAAATACGTGGAAAAATTAATAACGCCTGTGAAAGAACAGCCGATAAAAAGTAATATTACACGGGATTTTCTGAACAAGTATGGCTTTTGACAGAATTAACCACAAAGCGGTTATTCGATTGATGCAGAACTGTACAGTGGATGTTTTATCTGCCTGACACGAACCAGATAAGCAGCCAATACGAATGATTTTGCCCTCTTAACAACAGAAAAATATATTGTATCAGAAAAATACATTGCATAAGGAGAGAAAAAATGAACGGATTTGATTCAGTAGAAGAAGCTCTGGAAGAACTTCGGAATGGAAAAATTATTCTGGTAACGGATGATCCGGACAGAGAGAATGAAGGAGATTTTATCTGTGCAGCAGAGTTTGCCACAACAGAAAATATTAACTTTATGGCAACTCACGGAAAAGGACTTATCTGTATGCCAATGTCTGAGGAATATGTAAGAAAACTGCAGTTCCCGCAGATGGTAGCAGAAAATTCAGATAATCACGAAACTGCTTTTACTGTTTCCGTAGACCATATCAGCACCACTACAGGAATCTCTGCGGCAGAACGTTCTGTTACTGCCATGAAATGTGTGGATGAGAATGCAAAACCCGAAGATTTCAGACGCCCCGGACATATGTTTCCACTTCTGGCGAAGAAGAACGGTGTTCTGGAAAGAAACGGACATACAGAGGCAACTGTAGACCTGTGCAGACTTGCAGGGTTAAAACAGTGCGGGCTGTGCTGTGAAATTATGAGAGAAGACGGCACTATGATGCGGACTTCTGAGTTACGGGAACTTGCCGGAAAGTGGAATCTTAAATTCATAACAATTAAAGATATTCAGAATTATCGTAAATGCCATGATATTCTGGTGGATCGCGTGACGACCACAAAAATGCCGACCAGATACGGAGAGTTTATGGCGTATGGATTTGTAAACCGCCTGAATGGGGAACATCATGTAGCACTGGTAAAAGGTGAAATCGGAGCTGGAGAAAACGTCCTGTGCCGTGTGCATTCAGAGTGCCTGACAGGAGACGTTTTTGGATCACAGCGTTGTGACTGCGGACAGCAGTTTGCAGCGGCGATGGCCCAGATTGAGGAAGAAGGCAGAGGGATACTCCTTTATATGAGACAGGAAGGAAGAGGAATCGGACTGATCAATAAACTTCGTGCCTATGAACTTCAGGAACAGGGAATGGATACACTCGAAGCGAATCTGGCACTTGGATTTGCCGGAGACGAAAGAGAATACTACATTGGTGCGCAGATTCTGAGAAATCTTGGGGTAAAAGAGCTGCGGCTGCTGACAAATAACCCGGATAAAGTTTATCAGTTGGAAGAATTTGGCATCAGGATCAAACAGAGAGTTCCGATACAGATGAATGCCACAGCGTATGATCTGCGTTATCTTAAGACAAAACAATTACGAATGGGACATATTCTGAAGTATTAAATACAGCGGGGATTTTCATATATAACGATAACGTTCCCGAAAATAAAATTTACCGTATATAAAAACCTGTACAGGTTAAAAAATATAAATTTACAGATGAAAGGACCAGAAAAAATGAAAACATTAGAAGGAAAATTAGTATCAGATGGAATGAAAGTAGGAATTGTAGCAGCCCGCTTCAATGAATTTATAACTTCCAAGCTGGTAAGTGGTGCCATGGATGGGTTGACACGTCACAATGTAAAAGAAGAGGACATCCAGGTAGCGTGGGTACCAGGTGCTTTTGAAATCCCACTGATCGCGTCTAAAATGGCAAAAAGTGGAAAGTATGATGCGGTTATCTGCGTAGGTGCTGTGATTCGTGGAAATACCAGTCATTATGATTATGTATGCAATGAGGTTTCCAAAGGGATTGCATCAGTATCACTGGAAACAGGAGTTCCGGTATTATTCGGAGTACTTACCACAGAAAACATCGAGCAGGCAATTGAACGCGCAGGTACAAAAGCAGGAAATAAAGGCTATGACTGTGCACTCAGTGCCATTGAAATGGTAAATCTGATCAAAGAACTTGAAGCTTAAATAGACAACAGGTCAGACCCTGAAAGTGAAACCAGTTCACGAAAATCGAAAGGTAATGGTGCTTCCAGAAGGAGCATTTCATCTCTGAAAGGATGCTGAAAAGAAACTTTCCATGCATGAAGGGCTGCCCTGGAAAAGGAAGCACAGGAAGATATTTTATCGTCTGAATGATAAAGAGTATCTCCAAGCAAAGGATGTCCTGTGGATGCCATATGGACACGGATCTGGTGGGTACGTCCGGTATCCAGCTTAAGTGTGATAAGCGACCAGTCCTGACTGGAAAAAAGAGTATGATAATGAGTAACTGCTGTTTTGATTTTTCCCGATAATGCAGATGAATGTAAGGAAAGATCAGCAGCAGTTTTCATTTTCAGATGATTCTCCGGGTCCTGCATCAGCGGTAAATCTAAGGTATGCCAGACGCCAGGCATATCTACAGGCAAAGTATCGGATACAGCGGCAAGATATTGCTTGTGAATTTTGCATGGAGATTTTACAGATTGAAGTCTTGAAGCTGCTACCTGATTTTTGGCAAAAACCACAATCCCGGAAGTCTCCTGATCCAGCCGCCCCACCGGGCGGACACAGACCTGTTCATTTTTCTCTCGAAAGTAACCGGCAACAAGATTGGAGAGGCTGTCTGTATAATGCATTCCCGTTGGATGCGTAACCATTCCTGCCGGTTTATCAACCGCCAGAATATCCGTATCTTCATATAAAATATTCAGAGAAAAAGAAGTTTCGGAAACTGGAGCTGAAGCTCTGTTGGAATGGAAATCCGACAAATCCTTACTTCTGATTCCGTCATTATAATTTTCAAGATGCGCAGAAGCAGTCCCGGCTTCCTCCAGACAAACGCAGATCACATCGCCTGGATATATTGTCTCAGTTACACGACAGCGAACTCCGTTTCTGGTAATCCCGTCCGGTCGAAACTTCGCCTGGCTGATCTGCCGTTTTGTAAGTCCTGCATTCTTTTTCAGAAATGCTTCCATTTTAAGTTCTGTAGTTTGTTCATCTATTCTAAATTCCAGATATCGTTCCATCTTAATACTTTTCCTGCGTAATATATTCTGATATTGATACCATTGATATTACAGGGCAAAAAATAAACTGTCAATGCAAAATTATGTCAGCGTAATGCATAAAATATACTGAAGAAAAATTGCAATTGTGCTATGATATAAGAATCAAAACAATGAAAGCGGGGCAGAAAATAAATATGAAATACTTAATCATTGGAGCCGGAGGAACCGGTGGTGTTACCGGATATTATATGAAAAAAGCAGGCAAGGACGTAACCCTGATCGCGAGAGGCGAACACCTGAAAAAGATCCAGAAACAGGGTCTTACATTGGAGAAAATGTGGGATAAAACAGAGGAAAACATAAGCATTCCTGCTACAGATATGGAGCATTATGCAGAGCATCCGGACGTAATTTTTGTCTGCGTAAAAGGCTATTCCTTACAGGAAACGATTCCGTTTATCAAACGCATTGCCAGGAAAAATACTATTGTAATTCCAGTGTTGAATATATATGGAACAGGTGGAAAAATGCAGAAAGAACTGCCGGATCTTCTGGTAACGGACGGCTGCATCTATGTTTCTGCCAACATTAAAGAACCGGGAAAACTTCTCCAGCATGGACAGATCCTGCACATTGTATTCGGCGTAAGAGACAAAGCAGAATTCCGACCGGAACTGAAAGAGATTCAGAAAGACCTCTGTGACAGTCATATCGACGGGACTCTTTCGGAAAACATCCGCCGTGAAGCACTGGAGAAATTTTCCTATGTATCCCCGATCGGGGCAGCAGGACTCTATTACCACGCAACTGCCGCAGATTTCCAGAAAGAAGGCGAAACCAGAGAACTTTTTAAGACCATGATAAAAGAAATCGCAGCACTTGCAGAAGCCATGGGAGTTCCTTTCCAGAAAGATATGGCAGAAGTAAATTTAAAAATCCTTTCCAACCTCGCACCGGAAGCAACCACTTCCATGCAGCGGGATATCATGGCAGGAAAACAGTCCGAAATTGACGGATTAGTTTACGAAGTAGTAAGAATGGGAGAAGAATATCACGTTCCGGTACCCGCATATGAGAAAGTGGCAGAAAAACTCAGAGCCCTGTAGCGAAGCGGATTGCGAATATCCGCTTGACCACCGAAACAACATGAAAAAGGGATGCGAATTACTCGCATCCCTTTCGTACTCATTTGGACAATAAAATTATAATTTAATTATAATTAACTTTAATTCAGCAATTATAATTATAACTGAGGACCAGCTGCAACAAGTGCTTTACCAGCAGCGTTTCCTTCGTATTTAGCAAAGTTCTTGATGAATCTTCCAGCAAGATCTTTCGCTTTTTCTTCCCATTCAGAAGCGTCAGCATATGTGTCACGAGGATCAAGGATACCTGTGTCTACGCCATTAAGCTCTGTAGGAACTTCGAAATCGAAGAATGGAATCTTCTTAGTAGGAACATTAAGGATATCTCCGTTAAGGATTGCATCGATGATACCACGAGTATCTTTGATGGAGATACGTTTTCCAGTTCCGTTCCATCCTGTGTTAACGAGGTAAGCTTTTGCTCCGCTCTTTTCCATCTTCTTAACAAGTTCTTCTGCGTATTTTGTCGGATGCAGTTCAAGGAATGCCTGTCCGAAGCAAGCAGAGAATGTAGGTGTAGGCTCTGTGATTCCACGCTCTGTACCAGCAAGTTTAGCTGTGAATCCAGACAGGAAATAGTACTGAGTCTGAGCTTCTGTCAGGATAGATACCGGAGGAAGTACTCCGAAAGCATCTGCAGACAGGAAGATTACGTTCTTAGCTGCCGGTGCAGAAGAGATCGGGCGAACGATGTTTTTAATGTGGTTGATCGGATAAGATACACGAGTATTCTCTGTTACGCTCTTATCTGCGAAATCAATCTTGCCTTCAGCATCAAGTGTTACGTTCTCAAGAAGAGCGTTACGTTTGATCGCATTGTAGATGTCCGGCTCAGATTCTTTGTCAAGGTTGATAACCTTAGCGTAGCATCCGCCTTCGAAGTTGAATACGCCGTTGTCATCCCAGCCATGCTCGTCATCACCGATCAGGAGACGTTTCGGGTCTGTGGAAAGAGTAGTTTTACCTGTTCCGGAAAGACCGAAGAAGATAGCTGTATTTTCGCCGTTCATATCTGTGTTTGCAGAGCAGTGCATGGAAGCCATGCCTTTAAGTGGAAGGAAGTAGTTCATCATAGAGAACATACCTTTCTTCATTTCTCCGCCGTACCATGTGTTTACGATAACCTGCTCTTTAGTTGTGATGTTGAACATTACAGCTGTTTCAGAGTTAAGGCCTAATTCTTTATAGTTTTCAACTTTAGCTTTGGAAGCGTTGTATACAACGAAATCTGGCTCGAAGTTTTCAAGTTCTTCAGCTGTTGGCTGGATGAACATATTTGTTACGAAATGTGCCTGCCAAGCAACTTCAACGATGAAACGGATAGCCATACGAGTATCTTTGTTAGCACCGCAGAATGCATCTACTACGAAAAGTCTCTTGTTGGAGAGCTCTTTTTTAGCGATTTCTTTTACTGCATTCCATGCTTCCTGAGTTGCAGGATGGTTATCGTTTTTGTATTCGTCTGTTGTCCACCATACTGTATCTTTGGAGTTCTCATCCATAACGATGTATTTATCTTTAGGAGAACGTCCTGTGTAGATACCTGTCATAACGTTAACTGCACCAAGTTCGCTGACATGACCTTTTTCAAAGCCTTCCAGTTCCGGTTTGGTTTCTTCTTCAAATAATACTTCATAAGAAGGGTTGTAGACAATTTCTGTAGTTCCGGTAATGCCATACTTGCTTAAATCGATTTTTGCCATCTTACGTTTAACCTCTTTTCTTCGTTAATGAAAGCGCCTGTTTAAACAGGCTTAAGATACCTTACCATAAAAGCGAATGGGTATCGCTTCTCTTTTACTATTATACATATTTAACGCTTAAAATCAACAGGATTTTTGCGTTTTTTTGAATTTTGTTAAAGATTTATCAACTGGAATTTGATGAAAAATCCGTCATTTTTCACAAAAGGTATGTAAATTTATTATAGTGGCAATATGGGAATACTATTCGTGGATATGATAATATTCTGTCTGACTGGAACAGGCAGGAAAGACAACCAGGAAATACTAACCAGGAAAGCTGCCACTATGTGGTTGTGCTGATAAAAGATGCATGTTAAAATAGGAAAGAATTATCCGGCTGAAAAATGACAGAGTATTATACAGCAGAGAAAATAAAGGTTACATTGCGGAGTGAGCAGTAACAAATAAAGAGAGGATGAAGATTATCAAAACTTATTATTTAATTGATTATGAAAATGTAGGAAGTGAAGGCTTCAAAGGATGTGGCAAATTACGGGAAACAGATATTATCCATCTTTTTTATACAGATAACAGCAGAAAAATAGACCTTGATATTATCAATGATCATGGAGAGTCAAAACTGGTCACACATAAAGTACCGACAGGAAATCAGTCTGCAGATATGCATCTGGGCTCTTATCTGGGATATCTGATAGGAAAAGAGTGCATAGGTCAGGATGGAGAATGTAAAATTGTTGTAATCAGCAAGGATACAGGCTTTGACCATATTATAGAGTTCTGGAAAACAGAAAAAGATGTGAAAGTCTCCAGAAATGAGAAGATTTCCGGAAAACAGGTGCATACAAGGAAACAGGTAAAAAAACAGACCGTCAAAGAAAAAGACGGACAGATGATCGAACAATCCGGTCAAAAAACAGAAAAACAGTTGAATGAACAACCTGAAAAGCAGTCTGCCAAACAATCAGAGAAGCAGAATACAAAAAAGCCAAAACAAAAGATAATTGACATGAATGCCGGAACAAAGAAATTACAGCAGGAACTGGTATTGGTTCTCGACAAGGCAGGCATGCCAAAGGAAGTGGTAAATTATGTTTCAACAACTGTGGAAAAAAACGCAGAAGACAAAAACAGAAAACAGCAGATTTACAGATCTATCATTTCCAAATACGGACAGACAAAAGGACTGAACATCTATAACCATATTAAAAAGAAAATCTAACGGAATAAAAAATAACGGAATAAAAGAAGGAGGCCGGGAACCTTATGGATTCCCGGCAAAAGTATGAAAAAGAAAAAGTTTTATTTGCAATTACTCTTTGCTCTGTACAAGTAATAATATAACCGGAAAATGTGAGAAATATGTGGTGAGAATTTGAAAAAAATGTGAAATGGATGGAAATTTAAAATGAACAGGCAGGAAAAGAGAAAATATAGCAGGAACAATAATTCTTAAAAAAATGGGAGAAAGCATTAGACTATGAATATACAGATTTTTGGTACAAAGAAAAACTTTGACAGCAAGAAAGCAGAACGCTATTTCAAAGAACGGGGAATTAAATATCAGTTTATAGATATGAAAGAAAAAGGCTTAAGTAAAGGTGAATTCCAATCTGTCTGCAAGGCAATTGGTGGTTATAACAAGCTGATAGATACTGACTGCAAGGATAAAGACCTGCTGGCATTGATTACTTATATTGCAGAGGAAGACAAAGCAGAGAAAATCCTCGAAAACCAGAGCATCATCAAAGTCCCTGTGGTAAGAAACGGAAAACAGGCGACAGTAGGATATCAGCCGGAGATCTGGAAGAGCTGGAAGTGATAGTTATAGCCTTTTACAAGCTTTCAGATTTTACAATATTATATTGAAGAAAATAGCTGTTTGACATATTTATATGTGTTATAATATAAAATTATTATAGAAGTTACTTTATATTATATTGTCGTGCAACAGATATAATGAACTGATTTATAAAAATGGAAATATTGAGGTGATGGAAATGCCATTAACAAAGATTGCAGCAGAGAATTTTACGGTATTTGAAGATATAAAGATTCCTTTTTGCGAAGGATTAAATGTATTAGTTGGTGAAAATGGTGTAGGAAAGACTCATATTATGAAATTAGCCTATGCAGCATGTCAGGCTTCTAAACATGATGTGTCTTTTTCGCAGAAAACAACAATGTTATTTCGTCCTGATCAGTCTGGAATTGGACGTCTGGTAAACAGAGGAAAGAGTGGAAGCAATAAAGCCATGGTTTCTGTGGAATCTGATACTGCCAAAATAGGAATGACATTTTCAACCAAGACACGAAAATGGGATGCAGAGATTAATTCAGAAGAGAAATGGGAAAAGCAGATGTCTGATCTCACAAGCGTATTTATTCCGGCAAAAGAGATTTTATCAAATGCCTGGAATCTGGATGCTGCAGTAAAAATGGGAAATGTGGAATTTGATGATACGTATCTGGATATTATTGCGGCTGCCAAAATTGATATTTCCAGAGGAGTGGATTCAACTGTAAGGAAAAAATATCTGGATATTTTACAGAAAATCAGTAATGGGAAAGTAACATTGCATGAGGATCGTTTTTATTTAAAACCTGGTACACAGGCAAAGTTAGAATTTAATTTGGTAGCAGAAGGATTACGTAAAATTGCTCTTTTATGGCAGTTGATAAAAAACGGGACACTGGAGAAGGGATCCGTTTTGTTTTGGGACGAGCCAGAAGCAAATATCAATCCGAAATATATTCCGGTGCTAGCTGAATTGTTGATCATGCTGGAGACAGAAGGTGTACAGATTTTTGTTTCTACACATGACTATTTTTTATCTAAATATATTGAAGTAAAGCGGAGACAGGACAGCAAAGTGCAGTACATTTCCTTATATAAAAATGAAAACAGCAAAGTATTATGTGAGATAGCGCCGGAATTTGAATTGTTGGAACATAATGCAATTATGGATACATTCCGTCAGTTGTATCGAGAAGAAATCGGGGTGGCATTAAAGTGAGCGTTATACCAGAATCAGGAAAAACGCAGAAGATATTACGTGGCTAGCCGGGCCATTGGCAGAATTAAGAGCCAGATTGCTTAAGGTCAGAAAAATATGGGGCGTTGAGGTGGTTGTTTTAAATGAAGAACTTGCTAGAGAATATAATCTAACGTGTTAGAGCGTGAAATCAGTACTTTTTTGGTTGCATGAAATAAGAACTATATGCTAGGAGATGATAAAATGACAAAAATCAGAATCATAAAGAAAAATAATGGCTGTAGCATGGAATACGAAGTAGGCGATATTTGTGAGGTCACAGGCACCTGGTATGGCGGCGTCCACATCAATGGCCGCTCCGGAATCCCGGTTTCCCTTGATAAAGAAGAATATATGGAACTCAACACAGAACCGGAAGAACCTGACAGTGCGGAAAATGAAAACACTTCGAAGACACCGGAACACGATATCCATGCAGGCGACATTGTGCAGCATTTCAAAAGAGAATGGGTATCCCCGGATACTTCCGAATATCTCTATAAAGTCCTTGCAGTAGCCCATCACACAGAAAATGGTGAAAAACTGATGATTTATCAGGCACTCTACGCACCTTTCAAAATCTGCGCCAGACCCTATGATATGTTCATGAGTGAAGTAGACAGAGAGAAATATCCGGATATTAAACAGAAGTACAGATTTGAAAAATATACTGCAAAATAGAGATGATTGATATTTTATGGAATTGCTATAGTAAAACTGGCACTTCTGCCTGTACAAAAATATTTTGTTGCTGTATAGTAATAACAAATAATAACAGCACACGTTTCCAGAGATTTTATGGGATTATCTGAAAAAATGTGCAGAAAGAACGAAGGGAAGGAAATATGCAGAAAGTATTAGTAGTCGTAGACATGCAGAATGACTTCATTGACGGAGCTCTTGGAACAAAAGAGGCAGTTGCCATTGTACCTGGTGTAAAAGAGAAAATCGAAAATTTTGATGGAGTTATTCTTTTTACCAGAGATACCCATGAAACTTACTATCTCGACACCCAGGAAGGAAAGAAGCTTCCTGTACCGCACTGTATCCGTGACACTGAAGGATGGCAGATCAGAAGCGAATTAGATGCACTCAGAAAAACAGAACCCATTGACAAAGAAACCTTTGGTTCCACAGATCTTGCAGGAGAACTGGTGGCAATGAATGAGGATAATGAAATCGAAAGTATCACATTCGTAGGTTTATGCACAGACATCTGTGTTATTTCCAATGCACTTCTGGCAAAAGCATCTCTCCCGGAAGTTCCGATCATCGTAGACGCTAAATGCTGCGCAGGCGTAACACCGGAAAGCCATGAGAATGCACTGAAAGCAATGGAAGCATGTCAGATCCAGATTGACAGATAAACTGCAGAGCAGTTATTCAGTTATAAACAAGCAGTAAAGCAGGTGATTTTATCCACCTGACAATTCAGATATGAGGAGTGACAAATGAAGACAATAACACGAGACGAGGCATTTACATTATTAAAAAAATACAACAAGGATCCCTTCCACATTCAGCATGCCCTGACTGTAGAAGCAGTAATGAAATGGTATGCCAATGAACTTGGCTATGGCGAAGATGCAGAATACTGGGGAATTGTAGGACTCCTCCACGACATCGACTTTGAACTATATCCGGAAGAACACTGTCTGAAAGCTCCGGAAATGCTCCGCGAAGCAGGCGTAGGCGAAGACGTAATCCATTCAGTTGTATCCCACGGCTACGGCATCACAGTGGGATGTGGCGCAACCATTGATGTAGCACCGGAACACGAAATGGAAAAAGTACTCTTTGCGGCGGACGAACTTACAGGACTTATCTGGGCAGCAGCACTTATGAGACCATCCAAAAGCACAAAAGACATGGAACTCAAATCCCTCAAGAAGAAATATAAAAGCAAAGGCTTCGCAGCAGGATGCTCCAGAGAAGTCATCGAGCGAGGCGCCGAACAACTCGGCTGGGAATTACAGAAACTGCTCACTATGACATTACAGGCAATGGCAGACTGCGAGGTTGAGATTAAGGCGGAGATGGATGCGGAAGAGTAATGGAATGTCTGATTTATTGACTTATTACCAGAAATGAATGATGGAATCAGAGAACCAGACTGTATATAGGGGAAGAAACCTATGTGCAGTCTGGTTCTCTTTTTTATATGGAAGTTGATGAAAGAGAAAAGATATCAAAAAAGAAATATGCAACAGTTTTTGCGTATTATAGATAAGTGAATATAATAAAAAATGTCTGACGAAAATTGTTGCTGTTTATGTCAAAAAAATGTATAATATGTCACAAAGAAGTTAGATTTATCAGAAAAATTAAGGCATAAGAAACAAAACAGGTATTTTGCAGATAAAACAGGAGTGAAATCAGTGCTGGATGGCATTTGGTGAGTGAACATATGGCAGATATAGATAAAACATTAAAATATTACAACGAAAATGCGCAGTCTTTTGCTTCTGGGACTGTTTCGGTAAAGTTTACAGAAGTGCAAGATAAATTTCTGGAGAAACTTAACCCAGATGCGTATATTCTTGACTTTGGCTGCGGTGCAGGTAGAGATGCAAAGTACTTTCTGAGTCGTGGATATCAGGTAGATGCAGTTGATGGTTCAGAACAATTGTGTCGGATTGCAAGTGAATATACGGGAATCAAAGTCAGGCAGATGTTGTTTCAGGAATTGGATGAAAAAGAAAAATATGATGGCATATGGGCTTGTGCATCTATTCTCCATTTACCCAAAAAACAACTGCGTGAAGTTTTGAAAAATATGTATGCAGCATTGAAATCGGAAGGATGGATTTATACCTCTTTCAAATACGGAGAATTTGAAGGTGAACGAAACGGAAGATATTTTACCGATTTTACGACAGATACATTTAAAAATTTCATACATTACATGCATGGCCTTAAAATAGAAGAATATTGGATTACAGGAGATGTCCGACCGGGAAGAGGTGAGGAAAAATGGCTGAATTTACTTCTGCAGAAAAAGTAAACATCGGGTATGAAAACGAATATTCCACAGATGCAATGACCGGCGGACCGGATAAAAGAAGACAGTTATATTATCAGCTGATCCAGAGTATGAAAAAAGCGGAAAGCGTTGATATCATTGTTTCTTTTCTTATGGAATCCGGAGTGAGAATGCTGCTGAAAGAACTGGAACATACTTTGAAACGTGGAGCCAAAATCCGAATCCTGACAGGAAACTACCTTGGAATTACACAGCCATCAGCACTATATCTGATCAAAAGAAAACTTGGTGACAGAGTTGATCTTAGATTTTATTGTGAAAAAGGACGTTCTTTTCATCCCAAGTCTTACATTTTTCATTATACAGATTACAGTGAACTTTACATCGGCTCTTCCAATATTTCCAGAAGTGCGCTGACCTCAGGAATAGAATGGAATTATCGGTTTAGCAGTCAGAAAGACCCGGAAAACTATAAAGAGTTCTTTCGTACATTTGAAGATTTATTTGCGAATCATTCCATTATCATTGATGACAAAGAATTAAAACGTTACTCCCAGAACTGGCATCGTCCGGCGGTGGCAAAAGACCTTGACAGATATGACTTTACAGAGCCGGAAACAAATGATACGAAAATAAAACCTTTATATGAACCAAGAGGAGCGCAGATCGAGGCATTGTGTGCTTTGGAGGACACAAGAGCAGAAGGAGCACAGAAAGCACTCATTCAGGCTGCAACGGGAATAGGGAAAACCTATCTGGCGGCGTTTGATTCTAAACCATATAAAAAGGTTTTGTTTGTTGCTCATAGAGAAGAGATTTTGCGACAGGCAGCGGTTTCTTTCCGGAATGTGAGAAATTCTGAGGACTATGGATTTTTCACAGGAGACGAAAAATGTACGGATAAATCAGTTATTTTTGTTTCGGTAGCAACTCTTGGAAAGGCAGAATATTTAAATGAAAAATATTTTGCACCGGATTATTTTGAGTATGTGGTAATTGATGAATTTCATCATGCAGTCAACAACCAGTACAGGAAAATTGTAGATTACTTTCACCCACAGTTTTTACTTGGACTGACAGCAACACCGGAACGAATGGACGGCAAAAATATTTATGAAATCTGCGATTATAACGTGCCATATGAGATTTCACTAAAAGATGGTATTAACAAGGGAATGTTAGTTCCATTTCATTATTATGGGATTTACGATGATACGGATTATACGAAACTGCATGTGGTAAAAGGAAAATATGTGGAAAAGGAACTGAATGAAACCTATATTGGAAATGCCCGCCGATATGATCTGATTTATAAATATTACTGCAAATATGGTTCCAGACGTGCGCTGGGCTTCTGCTGTTCCAGAGAACATGCAGAAGAAATGGCGAAAGAATTTTGCAGAAGAGGGATTCCGGCGGCAGCAGTTTACAGCAACGCAGACGGTGCATTTTCCATGGACAGATCGGAAGCAATTGAGAAACTGGAAAGCGGAGAAATCAGAGTGATTTTTTCTGTGGATATGTTCAATGAAGGCGTGGATATTCCATCTGTTGATATGGTAATGTTCCTGCGTCCGACAGAATCTCCGGTTGTATTTTTGCAGCAGTTAGGGAGAGGACTGAGAAAAAGTAAGAGGAAAGAGTACCTGAATGTCCTGGATTTTATCGGAAATTATGAAAAGGCAGGAAGAGTCAGATACTTACTGACAGGAAAAAACAAGACAGAAAAACAGACATATTCCCCGGCAGACAAAACAGATTATCCGGATGATTGCTTCGTTGATTTTGATATGAGACTGATTGATCTGTTTGCAGAAATGGACAGGCAATACCTGACAATCAAAGAGCAGATCAGAAACGAATATTTCAGAGTGAAAGAATTGCTGGGAAAACAACCGTCACGCATGGATTTATTTACATATATGGATGATGAAGTTTATCAGTTGGCGGTTACACATTCAAATGAAAATCCGTTTAAAAGATATTTAGAATATCTGAAAGAACTGAATGAACTCACAGATGAGCAGGAAAGTTTCTGTCAGGGATTTGGAAAAGATTTTATAAATCTGCTGGAAAACACCAGTATGAGCAAGGTTTACAAAATGCCAGTGTTGATGGCTTTTTATAATCATGGCAATGTCAGGATGGAAGTGACAGAAACAGAACTTCTGGAGAGTTGGAAGGAATTCTTCTCTATAGGAACAAACTGGAAAGATTTAGATAAAGGGATTACATATGAGGAATACTGTAAAATCTCAGATAAAGAGCATATAAAGAAGATTATTCAAATGCCAGTGAAATTTCTGTTGAAGTCTGGGGGAGGATTCTTTGTGAAAAAAGAAGGCGTTGTTTTGGCACTTCGAGATGAGATGGGAGAAATGGTGAAGAATCCTGTATTGGCAGAGCAGATGAAAGATGTCATTGAGTACAGGGCAATGGATTACTATAGAAGACGCTATAAAGAACAAATAAAGACATATTTACAGTAATGAGGAACTGCGTATGGAATCAGAAAATTATGTCTACAAGAAAGAAGTAGATTGGTCAACATTAATGGAAGGATTTACATTACCGTTGGATAATCAGGTTATTTTCCTTTGAAATATGGAACATTTTTTGCAGCGAGGAGAATCTAAAATTATTCATTTTTTTATGAATAGAAAAACGTATGATGCAAAGATTGTTAATGTAAATAATTCTGTAGAAAAAAGAAAGAAGGACGCATATCAAATCCGGTATACAAGAAATGGAGATCTGTCTCAGGCACTTCAACAATATTTTTTTAAAACCATGAATTACATAAGAGCTATTCGCGAAAGCAGAGATCTAAAAGACAGAAGCTACATAAAAATGCCAGAAGGATTGAAAGAATATCTTGCCATTTATACTACGGAATATGAAGATACCTTTCTTCTGGAACCAATTGCTCAGGATGATTTTCAGGTTATGAAAAAAGCAATTCAAGGAATGAAAGAACGTTCTGTAGAGAATGAAATAGAATATGAAATTGAAGACAAAAACAGTGGAATAGAAAAGAGACTACAGATTGTTAAGATTCGTAAATTGAACAGAAAAATAGGAGAAAATCTGAAATTACTATATGGATACCGATACCAGATATGTGGACGGGTAATTGGGGAAAAATATGGTTCACGTATAGCGGAGGCACATCATATTGATTATTTTGTTAATAGCCTGAATAATGATGCGAATAATCAAATGATTGTCTGCCCGAATCATCATAGCGTTATACATGATGCAAATCCTGTTTTTGATTGGAAAAGTATGATATATAAGTTTAATAATGGATGTGAGGAAAAAATTAGAATTAATAAGCATTTGATGCGGAAAAATGGATAGATATATTTGTTTAACGAATTATTTTATGGAGGACTTGTTGGATGAGAATAGAAAAATTACATATTAAAGGATTTAGAAACTTCAGAGATGAGGAATTTCTTTTTCAACCTCAAACGCTTATTATTGGGGCAAACGATGTTGGAAAGACTAATTTGTTATATGCTCTTAGATTATTATTTGACAAATCACTGAATGAACATGACTTAGAATTAACAGATAGTGATTATAATGTTTATTCTGGAACAGAATATATTGAAATTACAGTAACTATTTCTGAAATTACTGAAGAATGTTTGGTGAGTATATTTGCTGGAAATATAAAAGATGAAAAAATGATTATTCGATATACAAATAGTAAAAATAGTCAATATAGTATATGGACAGGATACGATGAATCAGTTCTTGAAGAACAAGCCACACGATATTATATAAAACGTTTGAATATGCAATATGTTGATGCCAATAGAGAACTGTTTGGATTTTTAAAACGAGAACGAGTTCAATTGTTGAATATAGCTAAAGAGCACTTGGATAAAGAAAAAAAAGATGCAGATGAAACTTTAACGGATGAAATTCAAAGTAGATTACATGATATAAATAGTAAGGTTAATTCATTGAACTATGTATCATCAGCATTGGAAAGTGTTAATACAGAATTAGCACGTTTGTCTATTCATAATGAGGATCAAAATGTAAAATTCATTGCTGGAGAAAGCGATGCAGGAAAATTGTTGGATACTTTAATATTGGCGTATTCGTCTGACGAAGGTCCGTTAACAATTGGTGGAGATGGGCGAAATAACCAGATATTTCTTGCTACATGGATTGCAAAACAAAATATACAGAAAAATATAGACCATGTTACATTCTTTGCTATTGAAGAGCCGGAGGCACATTTACATCCACATCAACAAAGAAAACTATCAGAATATATTCAGCGGAATTTTAAAGATCAAGTATTAATTACATCACATTCTCCGCAAATTGCATCTCAGTTTAAGGCTGACAGTATTATTCGTTTATATTCTGCTGAAAAATATACACATGTTGCATGTGGTGGATGTAGTCAAATGATAAAATCAGAATTTGAAAATTTTGGTTATCGATTAAATATAATTTCAGCAGAAACTTTTTTTTCAGATGGAGTTTTTCTTGTAGAGGGTGTGTCAGAAGTTTTATTTTATACTGCTCTTTCGCGGGAAATAGGAGTTGATATTGACCGTTTGAACATTTCAATATTAGCGGTTGAGGGAGTTGGATTTAAGCCATATGTAGCTATATGTGAGGCACTAAAAATACCATGGGTTTTAAGAACTGATAATGATATTTTTTCAAAACCAACTAAAAATCCTGAAAGTGATTATTATGCAGGAATTTCTCGAATTGCGGGAATCCTTTCTCAGACACAAAATGAGAACGAGGAAATAAATTTGTATTGGAAACAACATGAAGCTGAAAATGAATGGATTCATGGAAAAAATCCAACCAAAGAGGCAAATGATTTAAATAATAATTTTAGAATACAGGCAACAAATTATGGATTATATTTATCAGAAGTTGATTTGGAGACTGACTTGGCAAAAAGTAGTTTATATGATGATCTTAAAAAACATTATAATAAACGCAAGTGTAGTACTTTGGTAAAAGCGATGCAAAAACATAAAGCACAAAACATGATGAGGTTTTTAATTAAAGAACATAATAAATTAAAAAAACTCCAGGGAACAAAGATTTGTGAACCGTTATTATCGCTTAAAAAGACTGTTGAAGAAAGGAGTCATCCTACTCATGATTAAAGAGCCAACAGAAGAACAAGCTAAAATATTAAGTCATGAAGGTAATATTGTTGTAACTGCAAGACCAGGATCGGGAAAGACATATACTGTTGTTGAAAAAATAAGAATAGTTTTAGAAAAATTGCCAGATTATAAAGGCATAGTAGCTATTTCATTTACTAATAAAGCAAGCGAGGAGCTAAAAAATCGTTGTAAACAAAGTGGCATGCAAAATAAACAATCTTTTTTTGGGACAATCGATAAATTTTATATTTCACAAATAATTATTCCTTTTGCGAGTCATTTGACACATATATTGCCAGAATATGAAGTTATAAATTCATCAAAGAGTGATCCAATATATTCTTCATTATCCGAAATCAACTGGTCAGCTATTGAGCCTGAGCAAGAAGAATTAATAGTGGAATCATTAAAAAATGGAAAGATTTTTTTAGATATATCAGGAGAAATTGCGTTGTATATTATGAAAAAGGTACCGGGAGTGCTTAAATATATGAAAGCGCGGTATAAGGCAGTGTTTGTTGATGAATATCAAGATTGTGGAAAAATACAACATGATATTTTTATTATGTTGTGTGAAAATGGATTAATAGGAGTTGCAGTTGGGGATATTAACCAAGCTATATATGGTTTTAGCAAGCGTTTTCCTAAATATTTACTCTCACTTATTGGAAGAAAAGATTTTAAACATTATGAACTGAGTATAAATCATAGATGTCATCCTAGCATCGTAGAATACTCACTGTGTCTATTTGATGTATCGAAAACAATACCTAAAGAAAAAAGAGTATTTCGCGTATCTGTTCAAGGTGCAGAAAAAGAAATTGCAGAAAAAATTGATCAAAAATTAGAATCAATCAAAGAAAAATTTCAGGTTGTAAATAACAATCAAATTGCCATTTTATGTCGCACAAATGACAAGGTTCAACTTTTAGATAAAATTTTAAAAACAAAGCATAAAGTTTTTTCTGATGCTCCATTGGACAAAGACAATTCTAACTGGGGAAGAGTATTTAGTGAATTATTAAATGCACGTTTTGATACAAATATTTTTGCAGTAGATTATGCTGAAAAATTATTTTCTGCGGAAATGGAACCAGAGAAATACAGAAAAACTTTAAATTTATGTCATAAAATTTTCAATTGTACATTGGAAAATTTGATGGACGTAATAAATAATTTTATTGAGATGGCAGAACTATTATATCCCAAAGGATATAATAGTGGAACAGTAGAGTTATTAAAATATACATTGTCTGATCCAATTATTCTAAATGGATATATTCCGGCTGCTAAGAATGAAGTGAATATAATGACGTTACATAAATCAAAAGGACTTGAATTTAATATCGTATTCCATATGGATATGTATAAATATATTATATCCGATGAAAGAGGCACAAATAGTGAGATTGAACAGTTAATGAATCTGCATTATGTAGGAATTACTCGTGCAAAAGATGCTTGCTTTATAATGAATGGAACACAGCGTTATAGAAGTAGACAACAAGATTTATATCCGGCATATCCATCATCATTTTTGATGAAAGAGGGATTACAAAAACGACGAGAGGAATTAATCTGGTAATTTTAATTGATATAGCTAAAAATAGAAGATAGGATAGAATTGCTAACGTTTTATGGGAAATTATATATTTATTAAAAAGAATACAGAGTTATTTTTCTTAAATTTAAACTATTTTAACCTACAGAGAATTTGTTTATAATCCTTGATGAAAAGTTATAATAAAATTTCTGGAGAATAAAGAATAGAGATTGTGAAGGATAGAAACATTATTTTTTAGAGCTTATTATAGGAGTGAAAAGATGAAAAATGTTCTTATTACACCAGAAGGTATACAAAAAAATTTAAAAAATATAAAGCCATTGGATGCTATTTGTGAGTATATTTGGAATGGATTTGATGCATTTGCAACCCAAGTAGAAATTGAGTTAAATCAAAATGAAATGGGACTTATTAATATGATTACAATAAGTGATAATGGGTGTGGAATTAATTATGATGAACTGAAGTACAAGTTTCAACCATTTAATGACTCTAAGAAAGCAAATCTATCTCAAAAAACAAATCATACGTTACCTCATGGAAGAAAGGGAATAGGTCGTTTAACTTTTTTTGCATTTTCCCAAACAGCAAGGTGGGATACTGTTTATGAAAATGAGGGAAATACATATGAGTATTACATTTCTATGAATAAGGATTCCTTGAATCAATATGACGATAATGATGAAAAAATTCCACGCAAAGTACAAAAATTAACGGGAACAAAAGTATGTTTTACACAATTAGAATTTATGGAAAAGGAGGATATTATTAATAAAATTAAAGAGGAGTTTTTTTGGTTTTTGGAACTGAATAAAGAAAATAACTATAGAATTATAGTTGATAAAGAGTGTATAGATTATTCAGATTTTGTCGAGTATACTGAAAATATAGACGTGTCTAAATACAAATGTAGAGAGAGGTATGATGTTCGTTTCGTCCAGTGGAATCAAAAATTGGGAAATGAATATTCACGAATATATTATATCGGATCAGATAATAAAGAAAGATATAAAGAAACTACAAAATTGAATAAAAGGGCAGATCATTTTTTTCATAGTATATATATAAAAAGTAGTTATTTTAACAACTTCCATTTTATAAATGAAGAGATAGAGGGGCAGGAGGGACTATTTTCTAACAAATGTGATGATGAATATAGAAATCTTATAAATGGAGTTAATGATTTCCTTATTAAATACAGAAGTAAGTATTTAAAAATGGCTTCTGATGCATATATTTCAAAGCTTATAGATGATAAAATCTACCCGGAATTCGATACAACAAATTTTGTACAAGTATATCAAAAGAAGGAATTGGATAGTCTTGTGGGGGCTTTATATGCAGCGCAACCTAAAATCTTTACAGGTCTTAGTAATGATAATAAAAAAATCACATTGCAATTATTAAAGCTTATCATGGATAATGGAAACAAACCAGAATTATTCAAAATATTACAAGGAGTTATTGAATTAGATGAAGATGAACAGAAGGAATTATCTGGTATTCTTGAGTATAGTTCATTAAGTAATATAACGAGAACAATAAAATTATTATGTGATAGGCAGAAGGTTATTCAAACATTAAAAGAAATTGTATTTAATAAAGAGTTTAATTCATATGAAGTAAAACATGTACAAGAATTAGTTGAAAAACATTATTGGATATTTGGAGAACAATATAATTTAATTACGTCAGCTGAACCTGATTTTGAATTAGCATTAAAAGGAATGATAAAAGCAGAAATGGGAATAGAAGAAGAGGTGCATATAGAGCATCCTGATAAGAATAAAGAAATGGATTTATATATGATACGTCAGGATCGTCAAGGCAGAGTAACAGAAAATGTAGTTGTTGAACTAAAGAGACCTAAAATAAAATTGGGAGAAAAAGAATTGTCGCAAGTAAAAAAATATATGCGAGTAATAAAGAATACTCCGAGATTTAATGCTGGTAATGTTAAATGGACATTTTATTTGGTGGGAAATGAATTTGATAAAAGTCTTTATATTCCTGGAGAATTAGAAAGCCATAAATTTTTAGGCGAGCAACATTTAGTTCATTGCCAGGATAATGGATTAACAAAAATTTATGTACTAAAATGGAGTGAGATTTTTGATGATTATTCTAAGCGACATGACTTTTTAATGGAACACTTAAAATTGGAAGAAAAACTATGGTTAGAAACTCATGAATCTGCAGATGATGCGGTAACAGCTGTTGAAAATAATAGTGCAACATTACCAGAAGCAATTATCCCTAAAAATCAAAAAGTTGTTTGATATCAATGTAGTAAAAACAAGTAATTCAACATAAATGGCTATTGGATAAGATGAAATCGTATAGAGATATGTAATGTTCCTAAAAAGGACAAAATGTTCTTTCTGGTATATGGATAAATAATTTAACCTGTTGTGCTATTTCAAATAAAACGTTTAAAACTTGTAAAAACCGCAAAGATATCATGCTACGACAAAAATCATCTTAGGCCATTTTGAAATACGAGGTAAACAACAATATGAAATCCAAACAGAAAAAAACAGCTCTAGTCACCGGCGGAAGTTCCGGGATTGGTCGATGTACTGCATCCGCCCTAAGTCAGTCAGGCTATACAGTTTATGAGTTCAGCCGACGCGATATTCCCATAAAGGGCGTGAAGCATATGAGTGTAGATGTGACAGATGAGGCTTCCGTACAAGCCGCCGTTGAGCAGATCCTTCGGGAAAGAGGAAGTATCGATATCCTTGTAAACTGCGCAGGTTTTGGCATTTCCGGAGCTGTGGAATTTACAGAGTTAAAACAGGCGAAAGCACAGTTTGATGTGAATTTTTTTGGAACTGTCAATGTAAGCAGAGCAGTTCTTCCTTCTATGCGCAGGCATCGCGGAGGGCATATTGTTAATATCAGTTCTGTGGCAGCAGTGGCGCATATTCCGTTTCAGGCATTTTATTCTGCCAGTAAAGCTGCAGTTTCTTCTTATTCCTGCGCACTTGATAATGAGGTAAGTCCTTATGGGGTCAGGGTAACAGCCGTAGAGCTGGGGGATATTCATACTGGTTTTACACAGGCAAGACAAAAGACTGCTTCAGGTGACGATGAATACGGTGGCCGTATTTCGCGAAGTGTCAGCCAGATGGAGAAAGATGAGCTGAGTGGGATGCCGCCGGAAGTTGTTGGTACATATATTGCGCGGATTGCACAGAAAAAGAATTGTGCACCGATTTGTGTGGTGGGTACGAAGTATAAGATTCTGAGTTTTTTGTGCAAGATTTTACCTGGTACATTACGGGGAAAGATTGTCGATTTCATTTATGCGAAGTAAATGATGAAATGGATTATATCTTACGATGAACTTCGGAACAATGGCGCGTCTTACAAAAATCAGAGAGAAAGTGGTTTTCAGCTTTACGCTAAAATGGTTTCATGTTATCATTGTTTTACTTAAAATAATTGATAGCCTGGGGCCATTTTTGATTGTGAGGTGTAAGAAATGGGAAGATTTGTGAATCCTGATAACAGTGCATTTCAGGTGGCACTGAATTCCAGGATATATGTGGATAAAACCGGATTGCTGGAATATACGAACAGTGTACTGAATACAACAGAAGCTTATATCTGCAACAGCAGACCGCGCAGATTTGGAAAATCAGCATCTGGATGTAAGTACACATCCAAAGATTATTGTCTATACTCCAGAATCGGTTCTGGAGTATGAGACAGTAGACAACCGGATTATCAGTGTATCAGAGAAGGAATATTATCAGACCAGTTTCCAGGGGGAGGATTTTCTGGCAGTATTGCAGGGCCTTTCGCCGGAAATCAGTGGAGCAGATGGAGAAAGGATTCTTACGTTGTCTACTTGTAATGGAAATTCGGCACAGCGGAGAATTGTGCGCTGTAGGCTAATAGAGGAAAGCAATGTGCAGTAAGCAGATGTAGGGATGTGATAGAAGGGAGATGTAGTAAGTAAATGGAGGAAAAGAAAAAGATCAACCAGGTACGATTTGAAGAATTAAGGAGCAAAGGATTTCCGAAAGGCTGCTTAGATCACTGCTATTTAGATGGCATTATTATTGAAAGTAAGCGCTTAAATTTTAGGTATGATAGAAAAAATCCCCGACTACTTTCCAGTAGTCGGAGCACCTTGACAATTCAC